>JAEUHE010000122.1 GCA_016793885.1 Verrucomicrobiales bacterium | reverse complement strand
CCAAGCGCAACCCGCGATGGGGTTGTGAGAAAACCACGACTAACCCAGGGTAGGCGCTCCTGCGTCGCGCCAACCCTGGGCTTTGAGCCGGAATCCCTTTGGGATTCTAACATTTGGTCGAAGAACTTGTGGGTAATGCTTAGAGAGGTCTACCGCACTCCCTATGGCCCAACTCGGTCGCGAAGCGTTTGGAGTGCTGTAGCCCTCTACAGCTTTTCGGCAAGCGACGGAGTCGGGAGATCTCACCCACTTTTAATCACACCCGGTCCCCACAGCGGAACGGGACCAGATGCGATGAGATGAGGTTGCCAAATCTGCTGGGTAGCCCGATGCTGACAAAAATGGCATGCAGCCCACCCCTCTCACTCTAACTTCCATCTTCGCAACCTGCCTCCTCCTGATGGGTTGCCAGTCGACCTTACCGCCCCAAAACGACCTGGCAACTTCCGCTGTTGCGGACTGGGAGTTGTGGAAAGCGAAGCGGCAGGAATCGATCGCCGGCACCAATGGCTGGCTCACTCTGATCGGCCGCCATTGGCTGGAGCAGGGACCGCAGAGCGTTGGCCGCAATCCGTCGAATGATATCGTGATCCGTTCAGAACGAGCTCCGGAGTCGATCGGTGTCCTGCATCGTAACGGGAAATCGGTAAGGATTGAGCTGTCCCGCGGCGTCCAGGCTTGGGTGGAGCGCCAACCGGCCCCCAGTTCCCTGGAGCTTAGGTCCGACCATGCCTCCTCCCCTACGCTACTGGTCATCAGCGATCTCAAGTTCCTGATCATCGATCGAGGCGACCGAATCGGCCTTCGAGTGCGGGATCCATGGGCACCCGCACGAAAGCGCTTCGCCGGCTTAAGCTACTTCCCCTACCAACCCAAGTGGAGAGTCTCGGGCACCTTCGAGGCCTACCCAAAACCGCGCTCGGTGGCTATCGATACAGTGATCGGAACTACCGAGAACTTTGTGTCCCCCGGCATCGTGCACTTTCACTGGGACGGGCAGCCTTACTCCTTGGAAGTGGTGGAGGAGCAGGGCGTCGACGATTTCTTTGTGCTCTTCAAGGACCGAACCAACGGACGCACCACCTATGACGCCGGACGGTTTCTCTATGTCCGCCGGCCAGAAGCCAACGGCCAAGTCATCATTGATTTCAATCGTGCCTACACACCTCCGTGCGGTTTTACCCCGTATGCGACGTGCCCGCTCGCACCTCGGCAAAACTGGCTACCCGTGTCCATCCGGGCCGGAGAAAAGGCTCCGGCTCATCACGGAGCACACTAAAAATCTCCTGGTGTCACCAATCGGTAAACCCGCGACTGGTTAGTCGCCTGGGTATCCACCACGGTTTCGAGGCGGTTGGTGGTGCGTGAGAGAACGTTGGTCAGCCGCGTCCACTGTAAACTCGTAAGATCATCGCGATAGTTCACGCTGTAGGTGCGGTTGGACAGGGCGTTGAAGGAAATGCTGACGCCATTCTCCAAGGCCGCGATGCGGTCCAGCCTCAGGAAGCTGCCGGGATCGCGCGGATCAGTCCCCGACTCATACTCACTACGGTTCGACATCCCGTCCTGATCCGAATCGAGTTCGGCATCTCCCGGCATGGTCGGACTGAACCCGTTGTTCGACTCCCAGAGATCCGGCATCCGGTCTTTGTCGGTGTCGACGAGCACGGTGACCGTCACAGTGATGCTGGTAGAGCTGAGACTGGATGCAACATTGGTGACGAGTACAGAGTAGGATCCAGAGTGGGTGATCTTCGCATTGGTAATCCGATAAGTGCTCGCGCCACTATCGGAAACGCTGTTCGAGACCACGCTGGAGCTCTTCCTCCAGCGGAACGTCATCGGCGTGGTGCCCGATGCGGCAGCGCGAAGGTTTACGGTATCCCCCACCAATAAGGTCTGAGGTTGAGGTTGAAGAGTGATAGTTGGAGAGAAAACGACACTCAGGGTCGCGGAGGCCGATCGGCTTCCGGTGGCATTGCTCACTCGGACCGTATAACGGCCATCATTCACTTGGGTCACACCCGGCACAACGAGCCGGGGGCTGGTCGCTTCCGGGATATCATGATCGTTGAACTGCCACTGGTAGCTCAACGGGCTCTCCCCCATCACCACCACGTTAAACGTGGCGTTGCTGTTGGCATTTCCACGGACCATCTGGGATTGGGGCGGATCCACGATGCTCAACGGAAGAGTGACGGCCAACTCCGCGCCGGCGCTCAGAATAGAACCCCCGGAGTTTCCCACCCAGACATCGTAGCGGCCCACGTCGTCCAAGCGCACCGGATCGAGCTCCAACAGGGCATTCGTCGCCCGCGCCAAGGGTTGCTGGTTGAACCTCCACTGATACTGCAGGGGTCCCGGCCCGCTGGCCACCACCGAGAACGCCACCCTCTGCCCCAGGACCGAACTCCGAGACGTGGGAGGCAAGGTCAGCACCGGAAGCGCCTGAATCGGAGCTCCGGCCACGAAGCCAGGTGTCGGTTTGGAAGCCATCCAGCTTAGCGGAGAATTCCCCACCGCTGAGGAGGTTCGGCGGTGCAATGACGCCCCGCCGCCATCCACCAAACCTTCCGGCCACGGACGCTGCGAGCCAAAATCAACCCGGTCGACCAGGTAGTGAGTGGCGGTTCCGAACGCCGCGACCGCGCCCAGAGGGGCCAGCAGTCGGACATCATCACCCGCGTTGTCCAACCGGCCCTGGAACGGACCCATCACGGTGCTCGTCGAAGGAATCCCGTGGGCAGAACGGAAAGCCGCCAGGCGATTGGGTTGCTCAGAAGGGGAGAAATCCACCACCACCAGCCGCGCGCCGGGAAGCAGTCGCGTTCCAGGTGGGAAATCGAAGCTCACCGCCTCGGCAAGTCGCCATCCGTGTTCCGCCGAGCCACCTGAGCCCAGGTCCACCACCTGAGCACTCACATTCTCCAACTCAATGAACTCCGCATCCACACCCGCTCCCGAGACCGGATGATAGTAGAGTTCAGAGATCACGATGGGCCCGACACGAAACAGACTGTTGGATTGCCCCTGTCCGGAACGGAATTGTTCCAGCGAGCTCGGAGCTGCCACCCCGAAACTGGGGCGATCAAGAGGTAGCCACTGGAGTTCCAGACCAGTCTTATAGGCTCCGAAGGAAGTGTTGGCTGGAGCCGGTGCAAACCTGGCCCAGGCGGCTCGTCCCGTCAGTCGCCCGGCGGTGTCCGCCTCAAAAAGCCATATCTCCCCGCCCCGAGCTCCGGTGAGGTTCAACGGAGCAGGCGCGGACTTCCAGTCCTGCTCATACACCACTCGGAACCCGCCGGGGGAAACCATAGCTCCACCCGGCAACTGATACTTGAACGGGCTGTGACGATCGTCGCTGAGATACCAGCCGCCCACATCGACTGGCTCAGCTGAAACGTTCGCCAGCTCAATGGCTCGCTCGAAAGGGGGCACCGCCTCGGCCAGGACCTCACTGATAACGACGCCGTTCAGCTGCTGAAAGTTTCTTTCTCCGGGACTTTCCGAATTCGGGAAAGCGACCGGGTTCCCGGTCCCGTCCGGAAGCCGCCCGAAACTGATGCCCGCGCTCGAGTCGGAAAAGTCGATCCCATCCAAGGTAACCCCGTTCGTCGCATAGATTCGGAGCGAACCTCCGTCCGCAGCGAGCCTGAAATTCACATGACCAGGCGAGGCGGGGTTCTGTCCGTCTGCGATCCAGAGGATCCACCCCGCGGCATCCACCAAGGTCAAAGGCCCGACGCGAAACCGATTCGTGCCCGCCGCCGACGGATCATCGGTGAGGACCAACCCGGCCAAGTCCACGGGGAGGTTGGTGAGGTTGTAAATCTCGAACCAGTCGTCGCCATCCCAGGGTCGGGCCATCCACTCGTTGAGCCGCAACGAGAGCGGACTGCCCAGTGCCGCCGCCGGACTGTTCGAAGCGCCCGGGGTTGGGAAGCTGAGCAGCGACCGACGGAGACCCGCCAAGCCGGCCGCACGATCTACTAACTGAGCTCCATACGTGAAAGAGTGAACCGATTGGCCGGCTGAGTTGAACAGATGCACCGCGCCTCCCTCGCCACTCAAGGATCGACCACAGTTCAAGATGGCGTCCAATCCCAGGGATGCAGGACGGTCTTCGTCGCATTCGATCACTAAATAGCCGCGGGCGGCGATCACCGTGCCCGTAGGAAAATACCATTGGCCCGGAGCCATCTCTCCGACACTCAGGCTCATCCCGGTCAGATCAACCGGAAGGTCGTTCGTGTTGGCGAGCTCAAGCCAATCGACCGCGACACCGGCGCGATTCGTCAGCGAAGCATTCCGAGCGAGGATCTCGTTCACGATCGGACCGACGTAGCCTGCCAGGAAGTTAGCCGCGCCTGGGCTGGAGGAGTTGGGAAACTGAACCACGTTGGTGCTGTCCTCGGGATATCGCCCCTGGCTGATGCGGTTGGTCTGTCCGGTGTAACGAACTCGCTCCAGTTCGGCTCCAGAGGGGTCGTAGAGCGAGATCACACCGGCTCGTGGGACCAGTGTAAAATCCAGGTGCTCGGTGCCGACCACCTCATTGGCCAGCAACTGCACGTAACCGAAGGGCGGGAGGAACGACTTGGCGGCCAGACGGCTGATCACATTACTATTGCCGAGATAGACGCCCTCCAAGGAAACGGGTTCAGCCGAACGGTTACGCAGCTCAATCCATCCGGGTTGGCCGGGCAGCGAAACGATCATCCACTCGTTGATGGATAACTGCGAGGGGTCCGCGACGGGTGCCGCACGATTCTGAGCACCAGGCGTCGGCAGCCCAAGCTCCCAGGCCCCCTCCATCAGCCCGAGGGTCAGGTCGGAAATCTGCAGACCAAAGGAAACCGCATCGATGCGATTTGTGGCAGCATCATACAAAAACAAGGACTCACCTTTTCGCGCCAAAGAAAAGCCCGAGTGAAGCCCGGTGCCCAGGGCATTGACATCGTCACACCAGACCACCAGATAACCCCCGCCGGGAATCACCGTCCCGCTGGGAAAGACAAACTTCCGCGGATCTCCGTCATCGCTGAGGCTCCAGTTGTCGAGGGCAACCGGCGACGATCCGAGGTTCTGCAGCTCCACCCAATCCGGATAAAGGCCTCCGTGCTCTACCGCGGAAACATTCTCCGCCATAATCTCGTTGATGCGGATCACCGGACTCGGCGCGGGAGTCCGTGGCTGGCCGGGAGTGCCATGACGAGCGGTGCTGGCGGCCCAATTGGCCGGCGAATCGGGATCACCATTTAGGTCGATGAGTTCCAACGAGGCACCGGCGCCATCCGCCGCGACCGGCCATCCTTGGCCATCCTGATAGTCGACGGAAACCAAAACGTGGCCGGCGCGGTTGTGCAGCGACAATCGTTCCCCCCCATTGTTCAGGCTGCCATCGAACAGACCCGCGACCTTCACGCCCGGATAGCGCGCCGCAAAAGCGTTGGTGTCCGCATTGGAGGCGAGGACCCAGCGGGCACCGCCGGGCATGATGGTGTTCTCCACAAACATGAACTCGACACCGAGCAGGGAGAATCCACCCACATTCACTGGAGCATCGCCGCTGTTGAGCAATTCGATAAACTCAAGGGCGCTGCTGCCTTCCGGATTGTAGTGAATCTCGGTGATGCGGAGAGGAGATGCCAAGGATTCGATGGAAAAACTCGTGACGGTCAAAGCGCTCCAATTGGTGGTTCCTTGCAAAGTCCTCGCCTGCAGAAGGACCGGTTTGGTCAGGGTGATCGGGTTGGTATAAGCCGTCGCTCCGGGGGCAACCGCGTTGGAGAACATCACCCGAGGATCGCTGCCATTCAAGGTGTAGTAAATCACGCCATTGGTGGCGATGGTCTTGAGGGTAAGCTCGAACCCGGCCGGAACTCGCCCGCCAAAGCGGTTTAACGTCGGAGCGTTGCTGGAGGCGAATAGCTTTTGGTTCAGAAGCTGAGTCGTAAGAAACCGCCGTCGCTGAGGGATCCAGTCGGTCATGATCCCGTTGTCAAAACCCGATATCACCGGGAGGAGAGGAGCACGCATCTCCACGAATCGCGAGGTCACATTCGATTCCATCAACGCCCCATGGTTAAAGAAGTGTTTGTGAACCCGATCGGCGAAGAGCAGGCGAAACTCGGGACTCGTCTTCATCCGGTTGAACAGATCGGCGATCTCCGACGAGGCGCCCAGCGCGCTATCGCTGCTTGTGAACGAATCGAACGAGGCTCCACGCGACGACAGAAAACCTCCCTCGGCATCCCAAACGTAGAACCGAAATACGCCATTGGTAGAACGCTCCCGCGCCGCCCTCCAGTTGTTGTGGGGCCAATCCCACGTGGCGGCGTAGGCGTTGACGAAGATATAATCCACGAAATTGGTCAGATCCAGCCGACGCGCCACCTCCCGATATCCCGTCGCCAGGCTGACATTGGTCCGATTCACCAAGTTCCGCAGCGCCGTCCAGGCCACCCCGTCGCCGCCTTGAACCGCACTTCCCACCGTCAGAATATCCCATTTGTCGCCCCCTCCGTGATAGGCCTGCAGAAACTGCTCCTCCACCCGTTCGGTCGGGTTGTAGTACCCCTTGTACACTCCGTTGATGAACAAGTTCACAAAGTTGCCATGACAGGCGACCTGCCCCAGATCGCTGGAGAGCTGACGCACGAGTTCGTCCCGAAGAAACGGATTCACCTCATCGTTATGACCAGCACGCAGAACGATCTGATCATACTCCGCCAGCGGAGAGTCCTCAAAGAACGGCTGTTCGAGTCGTCCCGAGCCATAGTCCCCGCGGAAGTAGAGCCGATAGGAGAACTTGCTGGTCGAGGTATAGCGAGGGCGCGTGTAGTCACTTCCCTGAATACGAATCCCACAATCGAGCTGAAATCCTGAGTTGTCGCTGGGGCGTATGAATTCAACCGAGGTCGGACGCTCCCACGCGATCCCGTGCTTGTCTGGGTTCTGATAGTTGGCCCCAATGCCGGCGATCCCGGTGGGGCCGGTCAGATTCTTGTTCGCCGTTACAATGGAGAGAATCGGCAGCGCGCGGTTGGCGGCGCTCTGTCTAAAGAGATAGGTGTAGGTGCCCACGGACGAGGACAGCCGGTCCTCGCGAAACGCCACGGCTCGTACCACCGCCGTGTTGGTGATCCGGAGGGAGTTCGTGTAGATCTGCCCGTTCTGCAGAGTTGGCTCGCTGCCGTCCAGGGTGTAGCGGATGAATGCGGCCGGGGTCGGCGTGTGGAGATGCAGGGTGAAGGCGGCATTGTAGTGGCCTCGAGGCGCACTAAACTGCACATCCTCACACAGGCCCGCGATAGTAGGCCCGACGTTCTTGGCCCCTGGAGTAGGCTGAGAGTAATAGTGCCCCACCCCATTGGTATCACGTCCATACGAAATGTCGTTCCGCTGCACCGGATAACCCGGCGAAAAAGAGTCTGCTAGGATCCGCGGGGAGTCGGGGGTAAACAACCCGAGGAACTCGCCTCGAGGGCTGAGCTTAAAGTTGGTGTGGAAACGATTGGCTCCCACGGGCGATCGACGATCCTTTCCCGACGCAAACACCACCAGATAGGCACCGGGATTGAGGACGCGGCTGGGGAAGACCCAGCGATCGGGTTGGTCCGGGTCGTCGGTCAATGACCAACCGGCCAAATTCACGCTTCGATTGCCACGGTTGTAAATCTCGATCCAGTCCTGAGGCTGCGGATCCGTGGCGGTCGAATCCTCATCCGTCAGTCCGCTCTCGTTGGCTGCCAGGATTTCATTGATAATGAGATCTCCGCGGGCGCTCCCCGGGTCCAGTTTAAGGTTCCAAGACTCGGCTACAAAGGCGTGCCCAGCGGGCTCCGCCAGATCCGTGATCAAGTGACTGGCTCGCCACGACAAAAGGACAGGGCCGGGCTCGGGCTGACCAAACCGGAAGATAAACCGACCATTCTCCAGGCTCTCCACCCCCAGCGCGGGCAACCCGTTGATCAGCAGATCTTCCGCCTCCACGCCATCCACCGGTTCGCTGAACTGAACCACCCATTCCGAAAGACTGCTGATCGTGCTGCCCGCCTTAGGAAACACGTCAACCACCCGAGGTGGCAGTGTATCCGTCAGCACATAATCCCAAGTGGCTCCAGGGCTTAGCGGATCAAAATTCAGAGGCGGCTCGCTGAGGTCGCGAATCCCGGGCTGGGCCTGCCAGCGAATGCGTACCGGACCATATTCCGGCTGCAGCACGGCGAAGGTATAGGTGTCATCGGCTCCCCTCACCCCGATAACGGGAAGATCGTTCACCAGCAGATCATCGATGTCGACTCCGCTGACCGGCTCGGAGAACGTGACGGTGATCTCCTGGAGACGATCGGCGATGATCCCCGGAGGCGGCTCCACTCTGAGGAGGACAGGAACCGCAGCATTCCCCGCAGTCAGGGCCCATTGGAAACAGGCCAACACCCAACAAAAGGCTGACACAAATCTCCGGGGAGCAACGACTTTCCGAGGGTGGTTCACGTGTAGAAAGGTAGCACTTACGGCCGTCAATCCAAGCAGTTTGTCGCAGGAGTCTGGACCGTTTAGCGTCGTCCGTCCTCGGACGATTCCCAGCCACGAGCGCAGCGGGCCTACATCTTCATCCTTTCCCCCTCTCACCCGATGGGCCGAGACGGCCCTTCGCTCCTTTTTAGCGGGCATTGATTTCCAATGCCTTAGCACTCAAATCGACCTTTAAAATCAGGCATTTCTCAGTAGTCAGCAAGATTAATCGGCGGTACTCCTAATCTACCGAACAATACTCCGACATTAGGCCTCTGCTGGCAAAAACACTGGCGACAGCGAGCGCAGTATGAGAGACCATGCGTGCGTATCCCACGTTTTTGAGTTGAACAATTCTAACTGAATGTTAAGAGTCGCTCGATTCGGTCCTTGGGTCAAGTTATCCTGAGAATGAGAGCTCATCTGCCCCCCCCCTTGATGCGGAAAGGTCAAATCTCGTGCAGATGGTTGGCGAGTGCGATTTTGGCCGCACTACTCGTGGCGTGTTGGACCAATCAAAATCGTGGCCAGGTTGAGGCGCATAAGGGAGTAGTTTCTTGTCTCTTGTCGCAATATCCGTCGCCGGTTAGCCTTTCTCCTGACGGTAAGCGCATTCTGGTCAAAACCCGGCATGAGAAGGATTTCGAGATCTCGATTTTAGATCGAGTCTCGGGGCTTGTTGTCGCATCAGATCGGTCACCAGACACTCAGCTCTCATTGACTTGGCATCCGGACAGCGAAGCCATCGCTTTTCAGGAAGCACGCGAGGGCAACCGGCAATACCAACTGTGTGTTCTAAGCTCGAGGACCAAAAAGCGTCATCGACTGAATGCCCCGATCACACGCTCGGCCGCCCCGCCCATCCGTTGGCATCCCGAGGGCTTAAAGCTTGCGTACTTTGTCACAACAGAGAGTCGTTCTGGAAGGATCGTCTCAGTGAATACCGAGGACAATGGTGAACCTGCAACGATTCTTGACGAAGCTGCTCTCAACGGTGACTTCGCATGGTCGCCAAACGGAGATGAGCTTGCTGCGGTGTCTGCCCTTGAGAGTAGTCGAGTGCTGCTTGTGAGAATTCAACCAAAGGAGCTGAAGGCTATTGATCTGCCGAGTGGAACAATCGTCCGAGACCTTGCCTGGGCCCCAAGTGGGAAGACTATGTTGATGACGGTTCGATTTCCTGAAAGCGAGTTTTTTGAACTGATCGAGGTAGAGATCAAAACATCGCAACTCATCAAGAGGTTATCTAGCCGCGGTGACATTTCGACACCCCTTTGGCTTGAGCCAGGCCCGTCATTTCTCGTCCATCTGGAAGGTTTCGGAAACCGAGTACCACTTCTTGGCTCCTTCACACAGGAACTACGCCCTGTGCTTGATCTCACCAACGGAGTTCATCAATGTCGCATTTTGGCTGATGGTGAGAGTTACAACGTGCTAACAAAGATGCCGACCTCAGCATCGACGCTACTCGAAGTCCGACTCGATACAAAGAAAGTCAGCCAGATTTATCCACTACCAAGTGAGTCCAGGGCGGAGAATGTAACTCCAGAAATGGTTTTCTTTAACTCGGTGGACGGAACTAGCATCCCGGGGATCCTCTGGCGGTCGACCCAGACCAAGGAGAAGCTCAAAGGTGTACTGATCGACGTGCACGGGGGGCCAAGACTCCAGGCCACGACCGAGCAGAACCCAGCCAAACAATGGCTGCTGAGCAATGGAATTCACATTATGAGTGTTAACTATCGAGGGTCAGCGGGGTATGGTCGTGCATTCGAGGAAGCCGATGCTGAGACAAATCAGATCGACGACATAGTTGCTGCTTGTAGATATGCGACCGACACCTTACCAGGTGCGGGTCGTCATATCGTCTTATTGGGCTCGAGCCATGGCTCCAAGCTGGTCCTAGGAGCGAGCAAACGCTGGTCCGGCCCACTGACTGGGATAGTCATTACTTCTTTCTCCTCCGCGCCGGACGACGCTATCTCGCAATGGTCAGACCACCGTTTTTACATATACGGATTCCACGGGCAACATGACTCGATCACAGCCCCATCCTTAGCACGCGCTGGCCTCGAGCGTTATCTTGGCAGGGAATGCTTCAGTCCGACAAACGGCAACTGGGAAGTCCTCCCCGGGGAAGGGCACCAGTTTCACCGTACAATCTCGTGGGCAAAAGTGTATACATCCGTGCTCCTGTTACTGGATTTGAACAGGACGGGTTTAGACTCCATGTGATAGCGGGATGCAGCGTATGGCCACTCTAAAGCCATCAATGAGATCCTGAACATCCGACCCTCATTCAAAAACCCTTCAGGAATTGGCGAGGATCCTCCGCCGCCGCGCACCAAAACCAACTGTCTGGGCGACAATTTTGTAGATTTCTCGGTGCATTCTGGTATTTTATCAATGTGGCGCTGGTTTGGGGACAGTCACAAAACGTTACTCTCCATGAAAAATCACTACCGACCTACATCCTTGAGATACAGAGCCTTCACTTTGATAGAACTTTTGGTGGTGATTGCCATTATTGGAATACTCGCTGCACTCTCCACGACTGCACTTTCAAGCGTGAAGGAAAAGGGAAGTCGGACCAAGTGTCTAAATAACCTCAAGCAATTTTGCCTGACGGCACAGCTCTATGCAAGCGAAAGTGATGATAAGTTGCTCCCAGGCCTCGATAATAACAACGGGCCAGCCAGCACGTCCGTGACAGCAGGTATCAATTCACATACCATCAACTTGTCGGAGGCGACGATGACAGCCATCGTTCGCTTCTCTGGAACGAGCAACATAGCCTACTGCCCCGGGTTTAGCCACGGCGGGATGTTGGCTTATACCAAGGAGTATGGTTACGCGATAGGTTATAATTACCTAGGCGGCCACAAGTTCTCCACAACGAACTATCCTCAGTATGCCGCCTGGCATTCTCCCCAGCGCACCACCGAAGATGGCTCGCTACCGATTGTTGCGGACGCCAACCATTGGGCAACAAAGGACGGATGGGCGATCGCGCCGCACGGGGTTCGGGGTCCAATAAAGGAGGATGAAAGCTCCTTCGTCCGGTCTAACGGGGGACAACCGTCCGAAACGATCGGAGCTGTCGGTGGCAATGTGGGCCAACTTGATGGTTCTGTTTTATGGAAACCTATCCGAGCGATGAAGCGCCATATCGCTTCGACTCACGATGACAATTACATCGGAGCATGGTAAGCGACTGTTACCGATCGAACCAATTCTCTCGCAACTGTCGCCATTCGGTTTCGTCCGTAGTCCACTCTGCGAATATCGCCAAACCATCAACCAATGGCGTCTCACGCGGCTGAGGTTCATTCAACACATCCTGTAAAGTACGTGAAGTATTCGCTATGCTCTCCACCTCAAGATCTCGAAACTTCCATAGTTCAGCCTTGTTGACGAACGTTCCGACGCCAATAAGAAACTGCGTACCCCTAGCACTCGCCTTCCACGCTTTGATATTCTCTACTTGAAGCCGTAGGCTCTCTTTGAAGACCCTCCGGTCACTAATGCTGGTGTCGAAGCAAAGGATTGCGATCTGATCCACGTATTTGCTGATGGAGCGAATCTCATCGAATGTATTCTTCCGTTTCCAATGTACTGCCATCGGTGATGTCGAAACCGCAACGGTCGAGATGAAGGCGCTCGGCAGTTTCTTCCTCAGCGCCTGAAAGAATTGTATCTCATCCTCTCCATAGTGATCGAGGCCACGCAACCCTGGGTAGAATTCGTCAGAGATCTGATGAGTAAAAAATTCGAAGTTCACGTGCACACCTGCAAATCTTTGTTCCTTTAACAGTCGCGAAGTTTCGTTGATTGCGTTTGAAACCCATCGAAGGTCGTCAATAAATACAGTTTTGTTGACGATGCCTCCAACCCATGGAAGAAGGATCAACTCCGGACAATCACGCCTAATGGTCTCAACACTAGAACGTGCAGTTGGAGAGAATACGTAGTCTGGCAACATACCGTTTGTATCATACGGACCTGCGAATAAGTAGGCGTACTTGATTTTGTTCGCCCTTAGGGTATCACAAAATCGTTTGAGGTCGGCAGGAGTCAATGGCTTCGAGGTAGTCGGCTGATAGCCTCGAAGATATAGGCTCTGCGCCCAGACCGAATTCTCGACCCCAGCTCTCAATTCTCTCCGAAAATTCGCTGTGCGGATTTCTGAGAGATAAATCGCTACTACTAGGATCGTCGCAAAAGACCAAGCTGTTCGTCGCATGAATTATATGATATTTAATATGTCAACCCACACTCCGAAGCTGGTTGTCACCACTCTGGATTATGAGCAAAACCCTTACAGCTTCCTGGCGATGTGGGCGAGAGCATCAAGGATAGTCTGCAATAAGATTGGCAGGGGGCCTTGGTGCACTCTTCCAGTCACCGTCGCACCAAAGCTCCACTTGGCCACTGGAACCAAGACGCGCTGGGATGGCCACCGAACGAAGCGCCGCGACATAAAGGAGGTCGAAGTCGACTGGGCTTGCGATCCCACCAGTCCACGTCAATCCAAGATCGTGCCGATCGCTCAACGAGGGATTAATTTCGATCCTCTCACGCAGGTAGCGGACGACGATCTGCGCGGCATCAGGCGTACTCTTTTCCCTCCTTACTCGAGGGTACAAGTGCTTCCATAAAGGGCGTCGCCAGCAATAGTTTGAACTTTCTTCCCTACTGATCGTTGGAGATAGAACAAAGTCAAAATACACGCTGTCCAGGAGGCTCCAGTGAACAAGGCTCCTGGTGTAACGGGATAGTTGTGCATGTTCCAAAAGACAAGATAAAGGCTGCCCAAGCAGTGAGGAGTGCTTTGACAAATGACGAATCTCTTGATCCTCAGGTGCGTTTGCACGCACTCGACACATGAGGTTGATGGTCCATGGAACAACGGGCAAGAGTGGAAGCAGACATGTAGTGATGATCCGCATTGTGGCGAGTATGGCAACGCAGCAGCTTGCGCGACGGATCCATAGATCGCCTCGCGAAGCACATCGAGAATTAGCATATCGATCAAAGTTTGGACCATTCATGCTCTCCAGATTCTGAGGATGGAACAAACCGAACTTGACGTTGTAAGCCCGTGAGAAGAGATGATATCGGGACAGCAGCGCTAGAATTAGGCCCAAAAGACAGATGGGGACTACAAAGGGCCAAAATTGCTCCAGAGAGATGAACGAAGGTTTGCTCGACCTAGATTTCAGCCCAATCGGGGATTCTGGAAGCATATTACGACACCATTCCGCAATCAGGCGGATAGCAAGCCTCTGATTGTCGCCAAAGGAGTCGAACTTCTGCGACAACGAACTCACACGCACAGGGATTCCAAGTCCCTCCAGACATGAAACAAGTTCTTGACTCTCGCCGGACCGCGCTTCCCCCATACAGTTGCTCTCTACTAGAATGATACTCGAAGAAGCGATTTTTGATGGGATACTGATACCTGAGCTACTTCCTTTGGAGCGGATAGCGACTTGGCACGAATAGGCTCTAATGGTGGTATTTGTCTCTTCGGCGAGACTCACTATCAGCCGGGGGGCCGAAGGGGCGCGCTCCAAAGCGTAACTGATACAACGCGGAACGCCGATTCCGCGACCCACCCATACCGTCCTACTAATGTCCACCCAGCGCTGCTCCCGGAGAAAACCAAGCAAGGCTGTGATCTGTTCCTCATCGAAGGCCGCAGGATCTTGCTGACGGTCAATAACAATTGCAGCAAATCCGAGGTCAGCAAACTGGCGCAATGTAGAACCACACTCAAATGACCCATGTTTAGTCGGGGAAAAATACAAAACCACCGGGAGGCGCACATCCGAGATCTTTGGGATCACTGAGATGAAGGGTAATATTCCTTGCTGAGCTCCCGGCAGTGAAAAACTAACGATGTCGAATTGGGCCGGATCTTTGGCCCACAAGAATACTCCTAGGATTACCAAAGCTAGTGAAGCATGAGCTAGCCGCCTTTGTTTCACACTGGTTTGCACGTGGTTCTTATGGGACTTGGGCAAATACGGGGTAATGCAGAACTCAAGTGACTATAATACGATGAGAGAATCATATCCCGCCTGCCAAGTTCCAAAAGCATAAAAAAAACTGCGGAGGTTCCAAGTTCGAACAATCCTCCGTCCAGAGCGAATGTCAGGATCAAGAAGATGGCACCACCCCGACACAAAAGCTGAAACCTCTCCAGATCAAGGGCCGATTGAGGTTGACCTATCCGCTTAGGGACTTTTGGTTGCTCGGTTCGTGTGTCTTTGGTGCACAACAGGCAACCAGCGAAGTAGGTTAAGAGGCTGAACGTCGCGGGTAGACCACAACCTGCAGCCATAAGAAGAAAGTCGTTGCGCTGGATTGCGCCTGTTTCTGCCAACCTGTGGATTGAGTAGAACTCTTTGTAGATCAGTTCAACTCGATCCAACCCCACGCCGAATATCGGAAAATCGGCAACTATCTCCACAGCACCAAACCATGCCGCTATTCGGTTTGTCCAAGAAAAATCATTGATATTAAGAATCGAGAAGAGGCGGCCAGCTAAGCTCCAGTTCGTATCGGCCAACTGATACCCCGCCAATACCGCTGCGCTAAGGAGTAATAAAGCCAATTGTCTTACATTGCTGCGCATCCAGGCAGGGAGGCGAGCGAGACGGAGCGTCCCCGCTCCCACACCAATGTAGACACCGCCCACAATAGTCGCCACCCAAGCACCCCGGCTGTAACTATGCAACAATGCGATCACCATCCATAGGCTCGCCAAGCAACAGACCACAGAGCCTTTCAACCGGAAAGACCGCGGAAATCGGAAACCAGGGTGTGAAGGTCCTTCTGGTCTACCAATATGGCTCCGGCGCTTCCAATCTTCAAGGGTGCCGCATGACATGGCTTTGCGATTCTCTGGAGCAATTCTTATCCAAACCCACAACAACCCTGCTGCAAGGAGCAAACCGAGCCCCGCAAAGGTTCCGTACGTATTTGGATTTCCCCAGATGCCATTCCATCGAAGCTCTCCGCGATACAAAGTGTCAAAAGACACATTAGGCAACAGGGATAAGAACGTCAGAATGCAAACAAGAGAAAAGATTATGTAGGTCGCATGATCGAATCGACATCGCTCAATGTCCTGACTAAAGGTCCAAGCGCGTACCCCCTTCCCAAGGCACGCGGCGAAGAACAAAGTATTGACATGCCCCAAGGACAATCCAGTTGAAAAGCCGCTCAAATCAAGCAAAGTCAGAGCTAGAGCTGCTAGCAAAAGCCAATCATAGCTACGCATAGCTAAAGCTAGGGTGTGCCGCACTCGTCGCAAGGTGATACAAGCTAGGATTACCAAACTGATTGCGATCAACAATAAACCTGCGCTGTGGTGAGCGACTCCCAAGTCTCTCAAAATGAGAAGCAAAGCTATAGTAAACCAGGGACTATTCCAGCAAAGGCAAGCTACTAAAACCAGGATCAGAACACTATGGCCAAGAATTGCGGTCGGTCGCAGACCACCCATCAGTGAATTTGTGGACATGCTGGAAGGTGAAATCCGTTTGTAGGGCACACTAGTTTGGCACTGTTGAGTGGCAGCTTTGCCGCTATGGGCCGAGTATCGGAGCAGAGTTCATTACCGTTGAAGTTCAGACCTCTAACAATCCAGCGAGCTGTTCTATGCTGACACATCGTGTTCCCCACGCACTTGCATATCTCTGCCCGTGAGAAGGATAAGGGAACTTCCGATAATGAAATAGACCAGAGTACCGCGTAGAACCCGATCGACCATCACTGGATGCCAGCCCATCCAATCGGAGGCGAGTCCAAGACAGGGACAAGGTGGCGCGACACCCATTCCCCATTTAGTGAGACGATAGCCAATGGCTAATGCAGAGATCAACAGCAGCACCCAACTCAAAAGCTGTGCATTGGAGGAGGAGAGAAGCAAGATAGCCGCGAGCAACTCACAAGTTCCAACTATGAGGAGAACAGATCTCAGAGAGCATCCGAATACTGGGTCCCCCACATCCAAAACCGGGGTATCTTGAAGGCAGGAGAGAAGCTTTGCTCCCGAAAGAGCCAACAGCAAGATTCCTGCACAGCAAAAATATAATCGCCCTAGAAAAGGTAGTTGGATTTTCATCGATTGGTGTTGCCCCCCGGACGGTTCTCCATAGACCTGATATCGTGGTGTCGCACAAGCGACTGGAGATATTTTTTCTGGTTTTTCCGCATTCGCGGTTAAATGCAACAAGGCTTGATTTCCTCAGGGCATGTTTGTATCTGCCTAGTCTTTCGAGAACCGATTCCAATGTCGCCGTCCACACCAAAGGCTTGGGGTCTTTGATCCAAGCTGCAAGGGATACTATGGTCGCTCGCTTTCACTACTCACCATCTTCCTCGCTGACGAAAACGCCCCGCGGGATACGGTCACCCGGGAGTTCCGCGAACCATCGTTCGACAAGTTTGAGCAAGCCGGAACTTGCCGGGATGATGTGAGGAGAGGGCAATTAAGTGAGGATGGCACTCGGGCTAATTCTGCATTCGTTGATGTTTGTGGGTAACAAAGAAGTCTGGGACCTTGGTCCCAGACTTAAGAATAAGTTCCTATTTTGAGCGAAGATCAAGCAGAACACGGTGATCCATAAGCGTTGAATTTGCCTCTAGTCTGGCTACTAGATAAACCAATCGTAACCCCTGAGCACCAATCGAAGACGTCGCACTGCCAGTAACAAATGTATTCACCCACGTTGATGGTCGTCGATAGACCATTTGCAACGCTGATGACGTCGTCGTAAAAACCAGAACTCGAAGCCTGACAAGTATGGGTCTGTGGACCAAGCAGGCCACATGGCACGGTGACGCGCAACGTCTTATTACCGCAACTGGTGTATACGTCACCAAAACAGACCGCGCCGTAGACCGCCGCACTGAACAATACCATTCCAATTGCAGGCATGATTTTTTTCATGATGTTCATTCCAGTAGTTGTGTCTTTGTTTGTTAAACTCGATTTCTATGGTTTATGAGACCTCTTGCGTCGAGTCAGGCGCAAAACCAAGCCAAGAAGAAGAATCCCAACGACGAAGTAGACCATCCTCAAAACGGATTGCCGCGTGGCGCTCGACTCCAGTTTGGAACCCAAACCGATATCTGGTTTCTGGACAGCCATCCACTTGCCTTTCGATCGAACGTAGGCCGTGTTATTCGAGTAATATGCCTTCACGAGCGGTGCATTGGAACGAGGCGAAAGACCGCGAGCTAACATGGAGTCCTCGGAATACCCAATAGAGCCCAAATCACGCACTCCAATAGTTAGGCTGGAAATCTCATTGGTTATCCGACTGGTTAGCGTCGAGCCCACCGTGCGTTCCCTAACAATCCTGGCAGGCAACCAATTTGGTCGCTTTAGATCATCCTCATAGATGTAATGCAATTTTTCCTCGAATGGGAATGGAGCTTGACCGGAATATCCAAGGACTGTTGGTCGATCGCCGTCGTCCTCAATCACTTGACCTCTGATCGGAACAAAATCCGTTCCAGCCAAAACTCGAACCTCGAACTCGGTTTCCGAAGTCCACTGAAAGGAGCTTCGATCCGGTCGCGAAAATCCCAACCCAAGAATATCTTCCAAGTGGCCGTAAGCTGATTCAACAATCGGAATTGGAGAAGCGTCCGCACCGCTATGACGCTGATCGCGATCGGCTATAGAGGCTACTTCGTGCTTCAGCTCCCAAAAAGCCGAATAAGAAAGGCCAGCCGCTTCACCAGCGAAACCCGGCAAATCGGGATTTGTGAGATGAGTCAGCCGGAGCGTATAGAACGTATTCGATTGAATAGCACCCTCGAACTCAACGAAGTTCTTGGGAAATGGCCTTCCTTCGACGCGGAAGTATAAGCCTGACTTTCGAAAAGCTATCCGTTGGATCGATGGCGGAGAAATCAAAAAAGATTTGAGAGGGTAATACTTGTTTGTAAACATCCCTAGACTCGCATCAACACGTTGTGACGTTCCTCGCAACAAAGGGAAACCCGACCGATAGGCAACGGCCCCCTCGCTTAACCTCGGAAGAAGAAGCGTAACGATGATCAACGACACCATTAGAGATTTATGAAAGGCTGAGGGATGACCAATCAATACCCTGCCGACGGTGGTCAATAATATCGGTTTGGATGCACCAAACCCCACCACGAAGGTGGTGGCATCACAACCACAGCTCCGAAGGAAACGATCAGAAATTAATTGAATCGCTGGAGGGCGAGCCAACGAGGATGAGCGTGCAACCGATGGGGACCTCCCCGGAACCAACACGATGTAATCATCCGCGGCAAGGGCTGATTGAGTTGTGGACTCCATTGGCATCGACAGAAACAAGGCCCGACTTAGCAATCGATGTCAACCACTTTCCAGCATTTCGCATTTTAACGGGCGCATGACAACTCTCGGGAAACGCGCTGGGCTTCGCTACAAATTGGTGGCGATCCGCCACGAGGGTGACCCATCGAGAGTCCTGGCGGGCGGAACCGAGGTCGCGTGCCATTGGAGAGAGAAAGTCGCGACGCGCGCTTCGCTGTCTAGTGGTATGGACACCTTTTTGAGAAATACGCCCCCAAAACTCCTCGTGCGAAGAAATTTGTCATGCACCCCATTTTGACTTTCCGTCGCGGCAACGAGCGGCACTTTGGCCTGGCCCTCGTCGGAGGTGGTCAAGAGCCGGGCATTCTTTGCTGAACTCATCCCCCCAACCCGGAGTTCGGCTCGACCTTACGGTAGTCCAGGTGGTGCAGCATCCAGGCTCTGAGCTCTTCGAGCACGGCTCGGCTGTGAGTTTGAGCTCTAGGGTGCATCGCACAACTGAATGGGCGCGTCCAACTCCGCCACTCCCTGCTTCATGAGTTCCGCTAGGTTCTCCCTTGTATGTTTCTAACTAGAATGCAAGGCACCGGTGAAGGGGCCGATCTGCCCGAGGATGCCCAAGTTAATATGCCATCGCGGCTGGGGTCACTCGTGGCCGCCGTCGAGCTTCGCGACTTACGCAGGTCCAGGATCCGCATCTTTTTATCGTCGTTGTGAGAGAACGGACCATCGGCTGCCTGCGTGTGCGCTCACTTAAGACCGGTTGGGCGTGCTCATGGAGCGGCTGCATCACTTCCCACTGAGGGGATTTCGGGCAAGGCGCTCCCTGTCTTGCCTGCGATCGGGCTAACCGGAAGCGGGCATCCCGCTGCCATACCGCAGAGGAGCCGACCACACAGCCGGGGAAGATTCTCTGGTTCCCAAACTCCTCCATCTCTGATGGAGGTTGGTGTCCGTGCAAAAACAGGGGCTGCCGGATGGAGAAAACCAGAGCAAGAAAACGGGAAGAAAGCTGGCGCTGGATGAGGCTGGATGAGCTGGGATTCAAGGCTGCCAAGGAGCGGATGAGGAAGAGCCGAACGAGAAGGGAAGAACCAAAGCGGACCAAAGGAACTGCGACAGCCTGACCCTGACCGCGCCGTCATGGGTCCCCCCGCCGGTGATCCAAATCGGTCCCCTCCCCGACCTACCCCGCCGCCTGGTCTCCCCTCACGCCTCCGAGCCCACGGGAATTTTTTGCCCTCCACCGTTTTTGAATCACCTCACAAGCCCGCGACAGCGCCTTCTCGTCCTCGGCGATGCGCCGGAGTGCCACAGTGGCAAACCACTTACTTCCATTCCTCTCAGGCCGTCCCAGGGGGCAAAGAACCCCTTTGGCGACGAGCACCGGGATGTCGTGAAGTTGAAACCCCAGGAACGCCGCCGCCTCGGCAGCTGAAAGCCTGGCTGGCAAGGTTCGAAGATTTAGCAGTTCTCGCTGGTCTTGAGTCATGGGTGGTGGGGGCATTCCCCGCCGGGTGTAGAGGAGATGACCACGCGAACCTATCCGCCACGACCCCGCTTTTGGTTGCAACCTTGCGAGCTGTCATCCGCCGAATCTTGTCTGGTCCAATCTCCCCCGAAGTCGGGGTCGGGTGAGCGGGGTTAGTGTCTCTAGGCACAATTACCCTGGGTGGTCCGGCAGCGACAAACAAGGGAGGGTGGAGTTTGGGGGGGGTGATAGGAACAAGCCACGGGACTTACCCGAGGGAGCTATTCCCGTTTCATCCTCGATATGGTAAAGGGTTCTTGTTCGCACACCGACTCATTGCAGGAGATTCTCCATGGGACCAGGGTTCGACCCAAGACATCAACAAGCCCACGGCAGCTCCCCTGCCAAAGGCTCGCCGCCTGGAGAGCTGACACCCCCCAAAACCACGGTCAATTTTCCCCTTGGCCAGGTGGTCATCACCCCCGGAGCGCTTGAAGCCATCCCCCAAGACGAAGTCATGGCTGCCCTCTCACGCCACAGCAGAGGAGATTGGGGCATCGTGAAAACGGAGGACTGGAAGGAAAACGACATCTCCCTTCGTGAGGGGTTTCGAATCCTCTCGGCTTATGAAACCAGGGATGGAACTAAATTTTGGATCATCACAGAAGCTGACCGGAGCTCCACCTGTCTCTTACTCCCCCACGAGTATTAGGATTGCGCCATCGATACCTGTCCCGCGCAATCCGGAGATGGGGCCGTGCGGACCCAGAGCACAAGTGCAAACTGATTTCGAACGCGGGCTCCCCTCTTCCCGGACCGCGTTCCCCCTCTAAGCGTAACCGCCCGCTCCTTTCAGACCCCGACCCCCATCAGCTTTAGCGCGTAAGCCTCC
>JAEUHE010000121.1 GCA_016793885.1 Verrucomicrobiales bacterium | reverse complement strand
AAGCGCAACCCGCGATGGGGTTGTGAGAAAACAACGACTAACCCAGGGTAGGCGCTCCTGCGTCGCGCCAACCCTGGGCTTTGAGGCGGAATCCCTTTGGGATTCTAACATTTGGTCGAAGAACTTGTGGGTAATGCTCAGAGGCCTCTACCGCTTGTCCGCCTCCCCGGAGGGGAATCCCAAACGGCCTTCACTTGGAGAGAGCCACACCTGGCAACCGTTCCAGCGTTGCGCTGTGGGGCGGGTATCCCTAGGCTGCCCGGCATCATGCCACAGCGGGCCACATTCTTTAGCTGCGATTGGGGGACAACCTCGTTTCGTTTGCGCGAGGTCGATCGAGGTAGCGGCCAGATCCTCCAGGAGTTAAGAGAGGCATCGGGCGCCCGCAGCCTCCTGGAGCAGTGTCGCGAAGGAGACTCCGTTTGTCGTGAGCAAGTGTTTGCTGAATTCCTTCAAGATCGTCTGCAGCGCATCCTTCCCCCGCCCGCGGCCTCGATTCCGGGTAAGCCCATCTGTGTGATGATTTCCGGGATGGCCTCCTCTTCGGTGGGATGGAAGGAGGTTCCCTACGCTCCCGGTCCCATGGCGTTGGATGGATCCACTCTGCGTCAGGAAGTGCTCGCGCTGCCGCTTTCGGGAAAGCGGCATGCGGAGGTGCATCTGGTGTCAGGGGTGGCGTTCGCCGATGAGATGATGCGAGGCGAAGAGACGGAGTTACTCGGGCTTTTTACTGCGGGACACCATGCTTCTTTTCGGACGGCGGCCCGCGTGGTGCTTCCGGGGACGCATTCCAAGCACGCGCAGGTTGATGACTCCCGCGTCACCGGCCTGCGCACGTTCATGACGGGGGAGCTCTTTGACGTTCTGTCCTCCCACAGCCTGCTTCGCGCTTCGGTTACGAGGTCCTCGGGTGCGGAGGTGTCGGGTTCCTTGGAAGAGCCGGTTTGTCGGCAGGCGTTCTTGGAGGGAGTTGATGCCTCGGTCACGGCCGGTCTCGCGGCGAGCCTGTTTCAGACCCGGTGCCGTACCGTGCTGCATCGGGTTCCCCCGAAGTCGAATCGATGGTTCCTCAGCGGGTTGCTGATTGGATCCGAGCTGGAGACGTTGCGTTCTGATCCCCCCAGCAGGCCGATTCTCCTCGCGGCCACCGCGTTAGTGAGCGTGGCCTACCGAACCGCTTTGGAACGTCTGGGCCTGCTGCCACGAACCACCGTGGTCGAGCCGGACGACATGGCGATGGCTTCCGTGCGGGGACATCGCCTTCTCTTGGATCGCGCCTCCGCCGCCCATCCGGCCTGAACAGCCTCCCTCCTTCGACATGAAATCAGCGTTTTCCAAACCCCTGTTCGAGAGTCTGCCAATCGTGGGAATCCTTCGTGGCTTGGAGGCCCGGTGGTTAGCGCCGGTGGTCGAGGCCGTCGGTGAGGGCGGACTCAAAAACCTGGAGATCACGATGAACACCTCCGGGGCGATGGATCAGATCAAGGCGGCCGTTGCCTTGGTCGGCACTCAGATGAACATTGGGGCCGGAACTGTGACATCGGTGGCTTTGTTGGAGCAGGCACTGGAAGCGGGAGCCACGTTTATTGTCACGCCCATTGTGCGCGAGGACGTGATCCTTCGCTGTGTGGAGTTAGGAGTTCCCGTGTTTCCCGGGGCCTTCACTCCCACGGAAATCGCCCGCGCCTGGGACTTGGGGGCGGCGCTGGTAAAGGTCTTTCCTGCCGAGGTGCTTGGGCCGGCCTATATCCGCAGCGTGAAGGCTCCGCTGGGTGAGGTGCGGCTGATGCCTACCGGGGGCATCGATCTGGAGACACTGGCGGAGTATCAGCGAGCGGGAGCGAGCGCATTTGGCGTTGGGACACCCCTCTTCCGAGCAAGTCGGATCGCGGAGGGTGATTGGCCTTGGCTTCGGCAGCGCGCCGCCGCCTTTGTGGATGCACTTCGGGTGGCCCGGGAATGAGCTCTGGGTTGTTGGTTTTCATGGGCTTCTCATGATTACAAAAATGTAATGAACCCCCGTCTTTACAACTAAGCCCGGCGCGTATAAATCCAGCAGCCGTCTTTATTCGACCTAGGCAGAACTATCATGATCAAAGTCGAGAATCTCAAAAAGTCCTTCGGCGCAAAACGCGCGGTGGATGGCATCTCGTTCACGGTGGAACGGGGTGAAGTGCTTGGTTTTCTGGGGCCCAACGGCGCCGGAAAATCCACCACCATGCGCATGGTCACCGGATTCATCCCGCCGTCGGAAGGAACCGTTTCAGTGGGTGGCTTCGACATGGTCGAGAACCCCATCCCCGCCAAAAAGCTGATCGGCTATTTGCCTGAGAACGCCCCGTCCTACAACGACATGACGGTATTGGGTTTTCTGAACTTCGCGGCTGAAATTCGGGGCCTGCATGGTGACTCGCGCAAGAAAGCCATTCATCGCGCGGTGGAGTTGTGCTTCCTCGAGTCGGTCCTGCATCAAAGCGTGGACACGCTTTCCAAGGGGTATCGCCATCGGACCTGCTTCGCCCAATCCATCATTCACGATCCAGACGTTTTGGTCCTGGACGAACCTACGGACGGCCTGGATCCGAACCAGAAGCATGAGATTCGGAATCTCATTCGCCGCATGGGCGAGAAGAAGGCGATCATCTTCTCCACGCACATCCTTGAGGAAGTCGACGCGGTTTGCTCGCGCGCGATCATCATCGATCGGGGTCGGATTGTAGCGAATGGCACTCCGGCTGAGCTCCGGCAGAAGTCCGACCTGGCCGGCGTGGTTTCCGTCAAGGTCAGTGGCGTTCCGTCCGGGGCGGCCAAGGACAAGCTTTCGGCGGTGTCCGGGGTTCGCAAGGTCAACATCGTTCAGGAAAGCGCCGAGCTGGTATGGCTGAGGGTTTATCCCCAGGACAAGTCGGCCAACGGCGTGTTGGTTCGCGAGTTGGCCAAGCTCGTCGCTCGGGAGTCCTGGCACGTTGAGGATCTTCATCCCGAAGAAGGCCGATTGGACGAGGTCTTCCGGTCGATCACTATTTCCGACACCACCAAGGGAGGTCAATCATGAGCAGTTGGAGCACCATCAAGACGATAGCGAAGCGGGAGTTTAGCTCCTATTTCACCTCTCCGGTCGCCTATGTTTTCATTGTCATTTTTCTCGGGCTCTCGGGGATTTTCACCTTCCTTCTGGGCGGCTTCTTTGAGCGTCAGGAGGCCTCTTTAGTCAGGCCATTCTTTGATTGGCATCCCTGGCTGTTCCTTTTTCTGGTGCCGGCCGCGGGGATGAGAGTCTGGTCCGAGGAGCGTCGTTTGGGGACCCTGGAGCTTCTGCTCACCATGCCGGTGACCCCTTGGCAGGCGATCGTCGGCAAGTTCGTGGCATCCTGGTTGTTCCTGGTCATCGCCTTGTTGCTGACATTCCCCACGGTATTGACCGTGAGCTATCTCGGCAGTCCTGACATGGGAGCGATTTTCACGGGCTACATCGGAAGCATTCTGTTGGCGGGTGCCTATCTGGCAATCACCTGCATGACGTCGGCGATGACCCGGAACCAGGTGATCAGCTTCATTTTGTCGGTGGTGATCTGCTTCGGATTGATCGCGGTGGGCTGGAGTCCGGTGACTGAGTTCCTGGGCGGTCTGCTCCCCGAGCGGTTGGTGGACGTGGTGGCGACGTTCAGCGTGCTGCCTCACTTCGCCGGTTTCCAGCGGGGTGTGATTGACAGTCGCGACCTGTTCTTCTTTTTGTCCATCGTGATTCTGGCGCTGTTCTGCACCGGAGTCATCATTCGCAACATTCGGTCCGGCAACTAAATTTTCCAAACCAGGTTAACACATGAACAAGAAACAGACTGAGAAGCTGCTGTTTTCAGTGGCGGGTGTGGCGATCATGTTTGTGATCATCGTTGCGGCCAACGTGATCCTGGGTTTCGTCAAGACGCGTGTCGATTTCACCCAGGAGAAGTTGTTCACCCTCTCCGATGGCACCAAGACGATCCTTGAGCAATTGGCGACGAAGGATCAGAACGTTGAGATCCGGTTCTATTTCACCAATGACCGCGAGGTGCATCCGGTGATCCGGAATTATGGTCAGCGGGTGGAAGATCTGCTCCATGAGTTTCAGGTCCGCTCCAAAGGTCGGATCGAGCTGAAGAAACTGAGTCCGAAGCCCAACTCGGACGAGCAGGATGCCGCCCGTTTGGACGGCGTTGAAGGCCAACAAATCCAGATGGGCCAGGATGAGATCTACCTGGGCCTGGCGGTGAGCATCGCTCCGGACAAGGTGGCCATTCCCTTCCTGGATCCGCAGCGTGAAACCTTGCTGGAGTATGACATTGCCCGGGCGATTTCGCAGGTTATGAACCCGAAAAAGGCGGTGGTGGGCGTCATGACTCCGCTGCCGGCTTTCGGTCAACCGATGAACCCGATGATGATGCGCATGCAGCAGCAGCAGCCTCAGGAGCCCTGGTACTTCATCCAGGAAATCCAAAGAGATTTCGAGGTGAAGCAGGTCCCCATGGAGGCGGAGTCCATCGACAGCGATGTTCAGGTCCTGATGGTGATCCATCCCAAGGAGATCACCGACAAGGCCCAGTATGCGATCGACCAATTTGTGATGCGCGGAGGGAAGCTGATTGCCTTCCTGGATGCGATGTCCTTGGTTGATAAGCCGGCGAATCCGCAGAATCCCATGATGGCTAACATGCCTGGCGGCCCCTCCAACTTGGACAAGCTGGTCAAGGCCTGGGGTCTGACATTTGACAACTCCAAGGTGGTTGCCGACATGACCTACGCCACCATGCTGAGCCGGGGCCAACGCGGCGGCGGGGAGAAAGTGCCCGCGTTCCTGACCGTCAACGAGACGGGCATCGAGAAGGATGATATTCTGACCAGTCAGCTGAAGAAGGTGATGATCCCGTTTGGTGGGTATTTCTCCGGGACACCGGCCGCGGGGTTGAAGCAGACCATTTTGCTGCAGACGACCACGGAGTCTCAGCAGGTGGATGGTTTCCAGGCTCAATTCAGCAGCAAGGACATCATCGATAAGTTTGCTCCCTCGGGCAAGAAATACGCTTTGGCGGTTCGGCTGGAAGGCAAATTCAAGTCGGCCTATCCGGATGGCAAACCGTCCGCCGAAGCCAAGGACGCCGACAAGGACTCCAAGGAGGCTGATCAGAAGAAGGAGGACAAGCCGGCCGATGGCTCCCTGAAGGAGAGCAAGGGAGAGGGCGTGGTGGTGCTGGTGGGCGATTCAGACTTCGTCTATGATCAGTTCGCCGTCCAAGTACAGAACTTTTTCGGTCAGAAGATGGTTCAATATTTCAATGACAATCTGTCCTTCGCCCAGAACATGGTGGAGCAGTTGGCCGGCGACAGCAATTTGATCCGGGTGCGCAGCCGAGCCGTTTCCAGCCGTCCGTTCACCGTGGTGCAGGAGATGGAGGCGAAGGCGCAGTCCAAGCACCGGAAGGCCATTCAGGACCTCCAGGAGGAACTGCAGAAGACGCAGGCGAAGTTGACCGAGCTTCAGCAGCACAAGAAGGAGGCTGGCCAACGGTTTGTTCTGTCTCCGGAGCAGGAGGCCGAGATCAACAAGTTCCGGAAGCAGGAGTCCGAGGCGAAGGTCAGCCTGCGCAAGGTCGAGAAGGATCTGCGCAAGGATCGTGAGTCGCTGGAAGGGTTTCTCAAAGGTGTGAATATTGCCGGTATGCCGCTGGTGGTGATCATCGCGGGGCTGGCAGTGTATTTTGTCCGCAAGAATCGATCGGGGGCCAAATGAATCGCAACCAACTCATTCTTCTCATTGTCATCGGCGCTGTGGTCGGTGGCATCGGTTACAACTTGAGCCAAAAGGACCAGGCTACCTGGAGTCAGTCCGCCCAGAAGATGGGCGAGAAGTTGATCCCTGACTTTGACGTGAACAAGGTCGAGTCGATCAGCATTAAGAGCCAGACCAACGTGCTGACGTTGACCCGGCAATCGGACATCTGGGTCGTAGCGGAGCGTGGGGGATACCCCGCCAATTTTGGCAGCATTCAAGATTTTCTGCTGAAGGTTCGCGACGTCAAAATCGCTCAGCCGGTCAAGGCAGGGTCTGGGCAATTGGCCCGCCTTGAGCTAGTGGCGCCCGACAAGACCACCAACTCGGGAACACTGGTGGACTTCAAGGATAAGTCCGGCAAGTCCATCACGACCCTGTTGTTGGGCAAGAAGCACATGAAAGAATCCCCTGCGGGGGGTCAGTTCGGTGGGGGTGGGTGGCCGGACGGGCGTTATGTGATGGCGGGAGGCGATTCCAAGAACGTCGCCTTGGTTTCCGAGGCCTTCCAAAACGCCGAGCCAAAGGGCGAGGAGTGGTTGGACAAGGATTTTCTCAAGGTCGAGAAGCTTCGATCCATTACGGTGACGGCCCTTCAATCTTCCAACAGTTGGGCCATGTCTCGCGAGACTGAGAACGGCGAATGGAAGTTGGCGGATGCCAAGCCGACCGAACAGGTCGACGCCGGCAAGACTTCCTCCCTGAACTTTCTGCTTAACTCCCCGAGCTTCCACGATGTGGCCACCGCGGATCAAAAGCCCGAAGACACGGGCTTGGACAAGCCCTTGACCGCCCAGCTGCAGACCTTCGACGGGTTCACCTACCTGGTCAAAGTCGGGAAGGCGAATGCCGAAAGCCGTTACTTCCTTCAGGTTGGCACCACCGCCGACATCCCGAAGGAAAGAGCTCCCGGCAAAGACGAGAAGCCTGAGGACAAGGAAAAGCTCGACAAGGAGTTTAAGGAGAAGGTGCAGAAGCTGCAGGAAAAGCTCAAGAAGGAGCAAATCCACGACAAGTGGGTCTATTTGGTGGACAAATGGTCCATCGACAACCTTCTTAAGGAACGGCGTGAGTTCATGGCGGAGAAGAAGGACGAGAACAAGTCTGGGGAGCCCAAAGATGCCCCGATTCCGTCCCTACCTCCCGGCCTTGAGCTGCCGAAGCTGAACTGAGTCTAGCACCCAGCCGCCCTTGTCTCCAACGGACCCCAGCCTGGCTGTGGGTCTGTTGAGCCCGGTGGTGCTGACCTGTCTCGTAGGAATCGTCGCGACAGGCTGCTCGGTAATTTTCCCGCGGAAAATGAGCCTGTTCCCTGACAGGCTCTTCCAACAGGGGGTCGGCGCTACCCAACTGCTTCTGAACCCTCTCTTCCCATCGGCTTCAGTTGCCTCCATAGTGGCCTTCGAACTGTTGTATGCGAAGCATTGGCCAATTACGGAGCCTTTCGGATGGGACGACCTTTAACGACTTTCTCTCGCGTGAGGGGATCGAAGCTCGTCTGGAAACGAATGCGGACGGATCTTGCGAGCTTTGGATCTTGGATGATGAGTTGATCCCGAAAGCCAAGGAGCATTTGTCCGAGTTTCTGAAGGATCCAGCCGGCCTGCGGTTCACGGCTCCCGTGAAAGAACCGTCGGCCGAGCCGAGGCGGTCGCGTGGGCCAGAACAGGGGCGGAAGGCCTCCCCGTGGATACGGCGGCGCGCGGACCTGGTTCGGAACACGGAGGCGTTTGGCCCTGGTCCCATGTCGATCCTGATCCTGGTGGCCTGCGCCCTGGTGTTCGTGCTGACGGATCGTGGGGAGAATCTGGAGGCCGTGCTGCAGTTCACCATCTCTGCAAACTGGTTTGGTGGAGGCCAGTGGCTCCCGGAAATTCGGGCGGGGGAGATCTGGAGACTCGTGACCCCGATGCTGGTGCATTTCGGCTGGATTCACCTGATCTGCAACTCGCTGATGATTTTAACCCTGGGCAGCCTGCTCGAGGCTCGGCTGGGGAGTTTCTATCTACTGGGATTTGTGCTGGTGACCTCCGCTGTCCCCAACCTGGCGCAGTTCGTCGTGATGCAGAGTCCTTTGTTTGGAGGGATCTCGGGCGTGGCGTTTGGGCTGGCTGGCTACGCGTGGATCCGGGGAAGGCAGGACCCCTTGAGCGGGATAGAGATGCCCTCGCAGAATGTCACCATGATGATGATTTACTTTGTCTGGTGCTGGATGGAGCAGTTTCAGTTGTTGGGAAGCGACTCCATGCTCGGAGGCGGAGCGCGGGTGGCTAATGTCGTCCACACCGCCGGTTTGCTGATCGGGTGCGGTTGGGGTTGGGTGGACGCCTGGCGTTCGCGCTGACCCTTCGGTGGCTGCCGGACGGGTGCTATCGGGCTGGAATCTGCAGCGCTTGACCGGGCTTCAGTCGTTCGGGATTGAGGGAAGGATTGGCGGCCCGCAGCGCTGCGACCCCGACCCCATAGCGGCGGGCGATGGACGAAAATGTTTCCCGCTCTTTCACATAGTGAACGCGCGCGCCGGTTGGCCGTGCGGGTCCGGGTTGGGGTGAGGTGGGCGAGGAGGAGCGGCCGGGATTCGTGGAGATTTGGCCGAGGCGGTTCGTCTCTCGGTGAGAGGTGGAGGAGGGCGACTGCGACCCGGGGCTGCGATCGCGGGGAGTCGGGGTGGTCGTCCGAGGATCGTCAAGGCGGTTGGTGGCTCGGACCGGGCTGGGGGGTGGAGGATTTGTGTAAACCGTTGGTATGGCCGAAGAAGCGAGCGCGCGCATGGTTTCCAGGTCGCGTTGAAGACGTCGGTTTTCCTCCTTCAATCGTTCCAGTTCGGCCATGACCGCGGGATCCACTTGGACAAGTGCCACGTTCTTGGCGATCTCTTGTTCGCAACCCTTCATGCGGGCCATCACGATCTCAGCGGGGTGTCCGTTGGGGCGAAGTCGGAGCACCTGCTTGTAGTGGTAGAGGGCAATGGCAGGTTCGTTGAGCTTGGTCTCGTAGAGGAGAGCCACTTCGTAGTGGGCGCCGACATGCCGTGGGTTCAGTTCCAGTGTCTTTTCGAAGGAATCGACGGCACGTTTGAAGTCCCGCTCGATCACCAGCTTTCGGCCCAGGACGAAGAAAGGTTCGTTCTGATCGTCGGCCTGCGTCTCGGGTTGCGGTGTGCAACCGACGAGAATCGCGAACAGACTGAGGACCAAAATCACCCGGCAGAGAGGCATCGCGTCGAGGCTAAACCCAGTGGGTTGCCGCATGCAACTGCGGACCCGCTGCCTCCATCACTTTGCGGTTGGGTGCCGTCCTGCCGCCGAAGCGAAACGGCAGAGATGACTCCGCGACGCGGCAAAAGAGGACTGTTGGCGGCACGAAGGGCCAGGGACAGCGTAAAAAACACGTGGCATCGCCCCGTAAATCTTCGGTCCTCGCTGGTAATGAGGGCGGTTGGAAGCGAACTGACGCTCATTAGTCTGTGGTATGGTTGACGTTAGGTTTGTTTCTAGTCAACGAATCGCGGTTCGGGGAGATTGGGGCTGGGCGGGAGATTGCGCGGCGTGCCGGGTGCCTGGTTGCTGGAGAGCGAGGGTGGGGGGTTAGTTTCACGCAGAGATGCGTGATTCCCGCGCACTTTTGCGTGAATTTGGTGCTTAATTTTGGCCCCTTTTGTTCGGAAATGTGGAATTTAGGGGAAAAACCGTATTGGCACCTCTGATGCTAAAAAGTTCTTGTCCGATGTTGACACAATGGCGGACCGAGAGTTTACTAAAGCGTCATCCAAACAACACAGAAACACACATGAAACATCGTCTTAGCTCAAAGTTCCGGGCGTTCACGCTCATCGAATTGCTGGTCGTTATCGCGATCATTGCTATCTTGGCAGGTCTGCTCCTGCCGGCTCTGGCCAAAGCCAAAGCCCGCGCATCGCGTATCAGCTGCGTCAATAACCTCAAGCAGATCGGTCTTGCTTTCCGTATCTGGTCGAACGATCACAACGAGCGCTTTCCTTGGCAGTTGGAAGCCAAGAACGGCGGCTGCGTCCCTGACGCTGCCGGTGCGAACATCGGCAAGGTCTTCGGTTCCTTGGGTGATGCCTATGCTTGTATGTCGAACGAAGTGACCGTTCCTAAGGTCCTGGTTTGCCCGAGCGACAGCAAAGAGAAGGCTACTACGTTTGATAACGCGGGAGCTGTTCCGTTCGGCGGCGGCGCCAAGATCGGCCGCAATTCCAATCACCTCAGCTATATGGCTGGATGGGATGCTGACGAGACCCGTGCGCAGACCGTTCTGACCGGTGATCGTAACCTGACGGCCCCGGCTCCGACGGCCTCCGGTTCTGATCAGATGCTCGAATACAAGGGTAACAAGAGCAACCCTGACGAACTGACCTCCCCGACCACCATCAACTGGGATACCTTGCTGCACAACAACAATGGTAACCTCGGTTTGGCTGACGGCAGCGCTCATCAGGTCGCTCCTGGACAGCTGGTTCAGTTCTTTGCCGCCTCCTGCGCCTCCGCTGGATCCTTCCGGACCCGCATGGTGCGTCCGACCCACACCTCTCCGTAATCAGTTGAGGTGAGTATTGGACAGCCGGTTTTGTAAAAAATTGTTCACGCTCACCAGGTTCAAAAGACTTGGTGAGCGTTTTTGTTGCAGAGCCGGTAGATAACCCCAGAAAGAAAGGAAACAAATATGCGTCGTTTTAGTTTTCGCAAGGCTCACAGTGCCTTTACGCTGATCGAGTTGCTGGTCGTGATCGCGATTATCGCGATTCTCGCCGGCATGCTCTTGCCTGCCTTGGGCAAGGCCAAGACCAAGGCTCGCCGTACTCAGTGCATCGCCAACATTAAGCAGATTGCTACTGCTCATATCATGTGGCTGCATGACTATGAGGACAAGTTCTGCTGGCTGGTTCCCTACAACAAGGGTGGCAGCAATGGTAAGACCACGGCCGCGGAGCATTACTCCGTTATGTCGAACTACCTGAACGCCTCGAAGATCCTGACCTGTCCGACGGTGGAAAAATATCGTCCGGCGGCCACGACCTTCTCGCGGATTCGGGACATCAATCTGGCCTACGGCATCGGGGTTGATGCTCGGGTGATCATGGACGGCGGCGGCATCGGCAAGTCGGGAGCGGAAAGCTTCACTGCTGGTGACTTTGATATGGAAGGTGGCTCGGGTGCTACTTGCAGCCGCGCTGGCCGCGTGAATGTGACCTCCTTCTCCGGGAGCTATGGCAAGCCGGACACGTACACCGCGAGCTGGTCCAAGACCAATCACGTCAATGCGGGTCAGATCGCCCTGGTTGATGGTTCGGTGGTCATGGCGGACTCCATCGGACTGCGTCGTCAGCTGAGCTTGTCTCAGGACGAAGGGTCCAACTCCCATACGCTCCTCCCGAAATAACGGGGAGCCGCATTGGTTGTTTCCTTATCAACTCACCAAGCACTGGCTGCTTGGTGAGTTTTTGCTTTTTGTGATGATTTCTCCTCCCCGAACGATTCGGAATGTGTCGCTCATTGGGTTCATGGGCGTGGGCAAATCGTCGACTGGACATTTGCTTGCCGAGAGTCTGGGCTTCGAGTTTGTAGACACCGATCTGATGATCGAACAGAGGGTCGGCAAAACGATTACCGAGATCTTTGCCCAGTATGGGGAGCCGGCATTTCGTGATCTCGAACGCCAGGTCGGCGTTCTGCTCGAGGAGAGGAGCCGGATAGTGATTTCCACCGGGGGCGGATTTGGAAGCAATCCTGAGAATCTCGCACGCCTCAAGACTCATTCCTTGGTGGTTTGTTTGTGGGCGTCGCCGGAGACGATTTTTGAGCGCATCCGCCACCAGACCCACCGGCCGCTGCTTCGTGATGCCGACCCGCTGTCGCGAATTCGCTCCCTCCTTTCCGCCCGGGAGGCTGCGTATCGCCAAGCGGATGTGCTGGTGAACACCGAGTCGCGGTCTAGCCGCGAGGTGGCTCAACAGATCGCCCATCATTTCCAGGCGGCGCTCCGGTGAAAGACGAGATCCGCAAGCTGGCCCTCGGTTTGGGTTTTGATGCCTGCGGCTTCACCACTGCCTCCGCTCCGGTATCGGCGCCTCGATTCCAGGACTGGCTGGCCAAGGGATTTCAGGGAGGCATGAGTTATTTGGAGCGAAATGCGGCGAAACGCATGGATCCGCAACTCGTTCTTCCGGGAGCGCGCAGTGTCATTAGCCTGGCGGTCAGCTACCACCGGGAGCCTGCGCCGACGGATGCAGCGACCGCTGGCTCCGCCTCCGATCCTGTTGGCGGAGCATCGCCGATGGGGGTGGTCGCGCGCTACGCTCGCCATACCGACTACCACGACGTGCTCGCGGCTCGCCTGAGATCGCTGTCGGCCGAACTGGATCGTTTGGCGGGCCAGAAGAACTCCTCGCTCTGGTACGTGGACACCGGCCCCTTGCTCGAACGGGATCTCGCGCAGCGAGCCGGGCTCGGATTTGTTGGGAAGCATACCGGGTTGATCAGCCGTCGGCTGGGGAACTGGTTTGTTCTGGCGGAGATTCTGACGGTTCTGCCCTTGGGTTCCGATGCATCGGAACGCAATCATTGTGGATCCTGCACGCGTTGTCTTTCGGCTTGTCCGACGCAAGCCATCGTGGCGCCTTTTCAGTTGGATGCCCGTCGATGCATCAGCTACCTCACCATCGAGAACAAGGGGCCGATTCCGAGCGAGTTTCGTGCGGCCCTGGGCACTCGAATCTTTGGTTGCGATGACTGTTTGGCGGCCTGTCCGTGGAATCGGTTTGCCAAGGAGGGGCGACTCATGCGCGAGCACTATTCGAGTGAGCTCGAGCAGCCGCGGCTCCTCGAGCTTCTCCGATTGACTGACTCGGAGTTCAAAACCCGTTTTGCCAACACTCCACTCCTGCGTTCCAAGCGGAAGGGGCTGCTCAGAAATGTCTGCGTCGCCTTGGGGAACGTCGGCGACTCGAGCGCTTTGCCTGATCTTCGGCGAGCGGCGTGCGATCCGGAGCCTTTGATTTCCGAACACGCTTCGTGGGCCGTCGAGCAGATTGTCGCGAGAGCTCAGGTCTAGCTGAGCGGCGTGTGTGGATGGGGTAGGATGGAAGTGGGTGAGGTCGTAACGTACTTGGAGGGAATCCCGACTACGTCGGGAGGGGCAAAAGCGGCACAGGAGTGCCGCACTCCATATAGCTTGCGTCCTTAGCGAAGCGCTATGGAGTGCGATAGCCCTCTACGGCTTTTCGGTGCCGACGGAGTCGGTGTCGGAATCGCACCGAGGTCTCTCACCTGTAATCAAAGTCCTTGGGGCACCGATTCTCGACACGAAACCACCGCTATTGAGAGTGGTGGACAACGTCTCTCTAATGCCATTTTGAAGAAAATATTCCGGGCGATGGTTGAGTGAGATGTTGTAAACGTCTATTTATCAATGTCTTAGGATCCTAGTTTGGTCGTTTCTTGCTTGTCACTCAAATGGGTGACATGCACAAAAATCGGAAACAGTACACATTATCCCCGTGTTCGACCTCGTGTGAGGTGTGGCACTGGCTAGTTTGAGATTTTTGTTCGGTTCTCGTGTGAAAGTGTGGTCTAGCCAGTGTGGTTAGTTCTGCTGTGTTTTCCGGCTCCTATGTGTGGGGAGTCCAGAGAAGAAAGTTTGTCCTCGAGTGTGTGCTCGGGCTAAAGCGGCCGGTTCCATAACCCGGCCGCTTCTTTTTTTGTCTATGCACGGCTGGGTATGGCGTTTTGGTGCCTGCCGCTGATCTTAGTAGGATCTTCTCCCTCGTGGATCGGAGGGGGCTGCTGCTGGCGTGCTGGAGGACGGTCTGATTACCTGCAAGTGCTCATTGAGCTTGGCTGCGAAGCTGCTGAATGCGATTGGTTTCGTGAGGTAGTCGTCCATTCCTGCTGCCAGGCACTTCTCCTCGTCGCCCGCCATCGCGTGGGCTGTGAGCGCGATGATCCGAATGGAAGCAGCACCGGATTTCGAGTTAGATTCCTCCCATCGACGGATTTCGCGACTTGCCGTGTAGCCATCCATTTCCGGCATCTGGCAATCCATCAAGATCAGATCGCAGTGAACTCGAGTGACGATTGAGATCGCTTCCAAGCCATTGTGAGCGATTTCGGGCTCGTGGCCCAAACGACGCAGGAATCCGGCGGCAAGCTTGCGGTTGACGGCGTTGTCGTCGACCAAAAGAATCTTGGGTTTCCAGCCGACTTCGGTGAGAGCGTTGACTGTGGGTGATGTACCCTCGCGGTTGAGATCAGCGGGGGGTTGTTCTGGCTGACGCCTCCACTGGGCTGATCCATCCTCTAGCGGAGCCTGGAACAGGGTCTGAAGCTGTTCGCGGAGGAGCGCGATTCGCAGAGGCTTCTGCAATTGCGGAATTCCAGCAGGCGGACACGTATCCACTGAAGCGAACCGTGCGTTGATTGGAATCAGCAACAGAACCTTCAGGGCGGCATATCGAGGGTCGGCTCTTAGCCGTTCGGTGAAAATCCAGGTAGGATCCGGCAACGTATTACCGTCCGCCACAACAAGGGAGAAGGGTTTCTCCTCCTGCCAGGTCTTCTCGAGCGCGGCCCAGGCTTCCGCTGGGTTACTCGCGTGGGACGACACGAGCCCCCAGGAGTCGAAGTGATGCCGGAGCACACGATGGGCTGCGGGCGATGGCGTTACTATGAGAATTTGTCTGGGTCCCCATGGACGGCAATTCGAAGGGGCGCTCTGAGTGGGGGGCTGCTGAGATTGTTTGGCCAACTGCACAGTGAACGTAAAGGTCGATCCCTTCCCCAGTGTGCTTTCAACGTGAATCTCACCCCCCATCAAGTTGACCAACTGTTTCGTAATGACGAGTCCCAGTCCCGTTCCACCATACTTCCGGGTGGTCGAATTGTCGGCTTGTTGAAAGGCGTTGAAGAGTCGGGCGAGCGCGTCCTCAGAGATGCCGACCCCGGTATCCTGCACGGTGGTCTTGAGCCGGACATGGCTGGGGGATTCGTCGAGGAGCGACACCTCGACAAGGATCTCTCCTCGTTCGGTGAACTTGATGGCGTTGCCGGCGAGATTCAGCAGTATTTGTCGAAAGCGGACAGGATCACCGCGGAGTTCCGGTGGGACATCCGAACGGACCAGCGACAGCAGATCCAACTGCTTTGTTCCTGCACGTTCCGCGAGCAGCGCCATCACTTCCTCGAGAATCGTTGCGATCTGCATGTCGACCTGCTCGATGTTCAGTTTGCCGGCCTCGAGCTTCGAAAGATCCAGAATGTCATTGATGATGGTCAATAGGCCTTCCGCACTACTTTTGACGGTCTTTGCAAAGTCGCGTTGCTCCTCCGTCAGGGGCGTTTCAAGGAGCAGGTTGGTAAATCCTAGAACGCCGTTCATGGGAGTCCTGATCTCATGACTCATGTTGGCGAGGAATTCGCTTTTGACCCGATTCGCCTCCTGGGCTTTCAAGGCCAGCCGCTCCGCTTCCTGCACGGTAGCCCTGAGTCGCTGATTTGATTCGGTCAGCTCCTCAGTTCGTTGGCGAACGCGATCCTCCAAGACGCTGTGGGTTTGGCGCAGGGCGGAGTCACGTTCTTGGATCTCCGCCATCATTTTGTTGAACCCATCCACCAGGCGGCCCAGCTCATCGTTACCTCGCTTGGAAGCGCGCACGCTGTAGTCGTTGCGTTCAATCAGAACGTCGGTCGCCTGCACGAGTTCGGTAATGGGCTGGATGATGGATCGCTGAAGTGTCGCCGCCAGCCCGAGGCTGAGGCTGCCCGCAATGATCAGTACCAGGATGGCGATGAGGCAGTAGCGCCAGAGGCGCTCGTGCATGTCCCGGAGGCTGAGGCGGAGGTACACGGTGCCCAGGGGCTCCCCTTCATGGACGATGGGTTGGAACACTTCCAACTCGGAGGACCCGAACTGGTTGCCTTGCGCCTGGTGAGGTGGCGGCTGGAACGGGGGAGCAAGGGGGTTGCTTTGGAAGCGGGCGAACGGCTTTCCGTCCCGGTTATAGACGCAGGCTGCGATGACATACTGGTTCGCGGCTAGGGCCTTTAAGCTTCGTTCTGCTGCTTCAGCGTCGTCAAAGGAAAGCTCGGCGGAAGAGTATTTCCCGACCATTTCAGCCGTCATGAGAGCATCCCGAAGGACAACCGTTCGTCGGGTTACGATCTCGTATGCGATGAAGCCCAGGCCGGCCAGCACCAGCGCTATGCCGCTGGCGAGCAGGGTGGTCAGGGCTAGTTTTCTTTGGATCGGAAGATGTCGGCCCACTTGCATAGCTATTAGCGCTCCTGTGTCTTCTACTTTCTCCTCACTACGCGGGCCAGTTTCAGCAGCTGAGGGCTCAGTTTGAGCCTGGCAGCCTCCGCGCTCCCTTGGTTGATCTCGAATCGGACTTTCCCCTCCTCGAGGACGAAACGAATGACCCCGCCCGAGCGGACAAACTCGTCGGTTTCTCCGATTGTCAGTGCCGCACTGGATGTCGCAGCTGCGATCAGCTGAGAGCAAAGCGAATCGGGCGCATCGGCGATATAGATGAGATGAACGCCAGCCATGTCTTCGGGTTTCTCAATCCTGGTGATCTGGAAGTGTCTCTTGCCGAGGCTTCGTTCCTTGACCTGAGCCTCGAGCTCGCCCCTGAGAGTATCGTTGCCGCAAACACCGATGATCAGCGCGCTGCTTTCGGATGCGAATGATCCCAGTGGCCACTCTACGAATTTGGCGAAGTTGTGCAGGTAAGAGCATTTGACCTGGAGCTCCTTGCTTACATCGGCGGCCACACCTTTTTCGATCGCGATGAACGCAGGTGTTACCAGGCTGAGGACGAGCAGCAGCTTCCAGCCTGACAGGAAAAGTTCCCTGCTGGCCGTCCATTTCACGAGTAAGCCTCGAATGAATTGAATGCAGTTCATTGCCAGCTTTCAGAACTTTACTGTCAAGCGACCGAATACACTCCTGGGTATCTCGACCCTTGAAGGGCTGCTGAAGCTGTTGAATTCTGGATGTCGGTTGTCGAGTAGGTTGTGTCCATGGAGGCTCAATTCCACCCCTCGCCAGGGTTGCCAACTTACTCCCAGATCGAGCCGAAAATAGGGGGGTGCCGGCTGATTGGGCACCTGGTCTACATAGTAGAGAGCGCCGCTGAGTTCGAGATCCTGCGTCAAGTCGTAGCTGGTCCGGACATGGACCTGATGTTGGGGGCTATCGCCCTCCTCGCTATCGACGGGGCGGATGTTCATCCGCAGCCAGGTGTAACCGGCGGTCCATTTCCACGAGTCGGTGACATGCCACACCGCAGCGGCCTCGACGCCGAAGGTCTCGGCCCGTTGGGTATTGAGGGGAGAGATAGGCGCGAGAAGGTGCGGCGGGTTGGACTGAGCTATAGGATCAAGGTCTTGGAGTATTCTGAGGTCGTCGTATAGGTTCAAGAAGGCCGCGACATCGATCGATAGCCGCGCTGAGGGCTCGATCCGGTAACCGAACTCGTGAGCGAGGAGGTTCTCGGAATCGTAGCCGTCCCGACCCACGACGCTGGCGAGGACCGTCGGGGTGGGGCCGATACCGGACGGGAAGGCGCGGACATGAATGCGTCCATCCCGCTCGTAGCGGGATGGGCTTCTCACGGCCCGAGACACTGAGATCCAAAGAGATTGGTGCAACGAGGGTGTCCAGATCAGTTGTGCCCCGGGCTGGATCTCGACCCCCGAGTAATCATTGTGCTCAATCTTAGAGCCAACAGTGAGTCGCAGTTGATCGTCGATCAAAGTGATTTCATCCTGCAGGAAGGCTCCCACTAAATGGTCGGTAAGCCCTGCGGGATTGAAGCTGGATCTTCCTGAATCCATGAGGAAGCGGTCCTTAGTAATGCGGTATTCGATGCCCGTGAGAAACTCGTGACTCTCGCCCAGCTTGAACTGCTGCTGCATGTCGAGACTGCCTGTGTCGCGCAGTTCGTTCACTCCCAGATAACTGCGTTGTGTTCGGTCGTAGAAGGCTTGGATCGTGAGTTTCGAATCCTCCGATAGAGGGTGAGTGAAACGAGTCAGCGCATTTCCCCCGCTGTAGCGGTGGTTCTCGTTGACGTCGATGTAGTAGGGTGCGACCAGGATGGGTACTCGTTCCGCTCCTCGAAAGGAGCCGGCGTAATAGTCCCCTTGGAAAGTCAAGCGCCGCTCGTCGCTGAGATATTGATCCAGTCGAAGTCCTCCACGGTACAGTTTCCAATCGTCGGCTGATTCGATCCGATCCAGGCGGTCGAAACCCTCGCGATCCGTGAAGCTTCCGTAGACCCGGTAATACAGATTGCTGGACAACACACCACCGTAGCGCGCGCTGGACACATTTCTGTCGACTGAACCGAAGCCCGTGGAGAGGAGGGTTCCCTGGGTTTCCTTCGCGCTCCGAGTGATGATGTTGATGACGCCGTTGACGGCGTTCGCACCCCAGAGCGTCGCCCCAGGTCCGCGGATGACTTCGATGCGTTCCAAGTCTTCCAGTATCGGGTTCTGCGCATCCCAGTAAACGCCGGCAAAAGTCGGCGAATAGACGGTTCTGCCGTCTATCATGACCAGCAGTTTGTTGGCGTACTGGTCGTTGAAGCCCCGTGAGCTAATGGCCCACTGGTGTTGGTCGATGCGGGCGACGTTCAATCCGGGCACCATCCGCAGCGATTCGGCTATGGTAGTATGGCCGTTGCGTCGGATTTCATCTGGGCTGATGACCGAGATGGCGGTCGCGGCGTTCCCCAGCCTGGTCTCCTTTTTGGAAACCGAGGTCACTGGTTCATTCATCAGTTCCTCGAGGCTCAGGTCTGCGACTCGCTTGCTTTCATCCACGCTGTCAGCGTGCATCCTCGTGAGAGTGATGCTGAGCAGAAACAGCGCGTGAAGGAGCCCTAGGGCGGCGTGCCGATGGGGTGTTGGAAGCGTGCGGGCGCGAGGCGCACCACCGGGATCGCCATTCTTTGGCGGTTGTTGCGCTAACTCAGTGATTTGCATGACCTCTAGGAGTCGGTGCTTGTCGAAGGGTATTCCAACCGGTGACTCCGCCGAAACTTCCCCCGAAATGTCAGCTCCGAAGCTCCAGTCCAACCCGGGTATACATCGGCACCTTAGGTGGTTGCTTGACCTCTCCTTGAGCCCGGTTTGCAAGCCGTTTGGAAATCAGAAGTCTGGTGCGTCTGCTCGCCCGCAGTGCCTGCGCGGAGGCGACGATGGTAGCACGGAGCGAGGGAAAGTCGCTAACGGTCCCGCTCTGCGATTCGCGCACAGTTTGGGCCGTCGCGGCTTGGTTCTTTGGTTAAAGTCCCAACCGACGGCGCTCCCCCCGGTCACTTCCCACAGCTGAAACCGTGCCCCATCAACCGGCAGTCATTTGCGAGGTGGTGCACTAGTTCTCAAAGGGGCGCAGCTCGTAGCGAACGTTTTTGACCTTTCGAGCCACCGCCAGCATGGCGGTGGCCAGGCTGGGAAGCGGGCGGAAGAGGGGGCTTAACAGGTCGCTTCCACCCGGAAGCCAAAACTCCACGCCGTGCATGGCCTCAACCTCAAAGCCGTTATTCTCGATGGCGCGACGAAGCAGCCGCGTGGTCCAATCGCGTACATGGCCGCTGCGATACTTGGCTCCGAAGGCCGGGGTCTCGTTCAGCAGCAGTCGTAGTAGCGTATGTGGCGAACGGATGTTGGGGGTTGTCACCATCAGGCTGCCGCCTGGTTTAAGCACTCGGTTGAGTTCGGTGAGCAGCCAATCGGTATCGATGACATGCTCGATGGTCTGCCCACAGAACACGGCATCTATCGACTGGTCCGCCACGTCGAGGACGTCGCTGGAGAGATCCTTGATTTGGTGGGAGGAGAAGCCGGCTTTGAGGGCCAAGGCTGAAAACTGGGTTGAGACATCCACTCCCACGATGTCGTGCTGCGAGCAGAAAGGGCTCAGCAGGTATCCATCGGCACACCCCACATCCAGGACGCGTTGCCGTGTTTGTCCGAGACGTGATCCTAGAATTCTGCGCACGAGCCTGACCTGGTAGTTGTCCTTCCCGCGCCAGGTGGCGTGGGCTTGGTCATGGGAACGATGCAAATCAGCCAGGTTCATCTGCCCACTAGCTAGCCATCGGGTGGAGGTCTTTGGCGAGCGGATTTTGCCGTTGGCTTAGGAGCCGGTGATGGCTTTGTAGCTGTTGACCGCCTCCACAATGGCCCGGGCCAGCTTGGTTCGTTCTGACGCGGAATAAATCCAGCGGGCCTCGGCGGGGTTGCTCATGAAGCCTCCTTCGATCAGAACGGCTGGCATGGTGGCGTCCCGAAGTACGGCAAAGCGCGCTCGTCGCAGTCCGCGGTCCTCGCGGCCCAATCGACGAACCAGAGACTTTTGCAGTTCGAAGGCCAGCTGCAGATTGCGTTCGTCCCATCGGTTTCCGGGGGAGGCTGGCGAATCGGCTCCCTCTCCCCCGGCGTTGGTGGAACTGGCGCCTACCGGGGTGAGGCAATAGACCTCCACACCCTGAGCCGAGGGGACATCGGCCCCGTTAAAGTGCAGGCTGAGGAACAGGTCGGCGCGGGCTCGTTGCGCCACATTCGGGCGCACGGGCAAATCGACTTTGGCATCGGAGGTTCGGGTGTAGACCACCCGGTAGCCGGCCCGGGTGAGCTGCTTGCCCAGCTCTTTGGCGAGTTGGAGCGTGAAGTACTTTTCGTAGCGGTTGCCGTCGCGTTTACCGGTGTCATCGCCCCCGTGTCCGGGATCGAGACAGATAATGCGTGGAGAGCCGGCGGTGGAACGACGAGGGAACAGCAGTGGCTGGAGAGTCGTCCGAAGGTCCAGCCGGGGTATAAAGGCATCGCGGTCTCTCATGATCACCGGAGCCGAGATCCACACCCACACGCCGTTGATCTTGATGCGTCGGGAGTCGTGGTTGAGAATCAGGGTATGGCGAGCGTTGCTGAGCCTGAGTTCCTGATCCTGAACCAGCCATCGGGGGGTGAACTGGTTTTCTCGAGCCCAGGAGGAGACTTTAAAATACTCACGGCCTTGAAACGAGACGCCTTCCACTCGCGCTGGTGAGGCACCTCGTGCGCCGCTGACAAAGGCCAGCAGCAGGCAGGCGAGGATGGCAGCAAGCGGGTGCACGCGGTGCCGGAATCTGCCCTCCGGTCCACCAGGTGACAAGAATTAACGCTTGGGTTTTGCCTTTGAAGTCTGTTTATTTCCAGTCATGACTGTGCGGAAGGCCCGAATCAAGCGGGTTACCAAAGAAACTCAGATTGCCATCGATCTCGCCATCGATGGACGGGGTGCATCCAAGATCTCCACCGGGATCCCGTTTTTCGATCACATGCTGGTGTTGTTTGCCAAGCATTCCGTGATGGATCTTCGGTTGCGTTGCCAGGGAGATTTGGAGGTGGATGCTCATCACACCGTGGAAGATTGTGGGATCGCCTTGGGGCAAGCCCTGTTGGCGGCCTTAGGCGACAAGAAGGGGATTCGGCGCTATGGTTCGGGTTTTGACCCGAGGAATCCGTTCACCGGGGAGGCTTATGTGCCTATGGATGAATGTTTGGCGCGCTGCGTAGTCGATTTTAGTGGGCGACCGTATTTGGTTTGGCGGGGTATGGACCCCCTGGCCTTGAAGCGAGTCACGACCCAAGAAAAGAACCAGGACATGTCTAGTGCCTTTCGATTTGGTCTAGCCCGCGAATTCTTCCAGGGATTTGCGAATGAGGCTCGATGCAACCTTCATTTGGAGTTACTGTATGGGGAGGAGCCGCATCATGTCTGCGAGGTGCTTTTTAAAGCGTTTGCAAAGGCGGTAGATGTTGCTTGTCAACGGGATCCGAGAATTCTTGGGCAGCTCCCAAGCACCAAGGGGAAGCTGTGACTTTCCCTGAATACCTTGGTAGCTAACCCAGTCAAACATGCCAGCTCGGGATAATTACGCTGAACAACCCGACGATCGCCTCGTGAAGGCCGCCCAGCGCGGGAACATGAAGGCGTTCGAGGAGTTAGTCGGTCGTCACCGAGACAAGATCTATGCTCGGGCGTTCAGCATGATGCGGAACGAGGAAGAGGCGATGGATCTTTCCCAGGAAGCCTGGGTGAAGGGTTGGCAGCGTCTGAAGCAATTCGAGGGTGAATCGAGCTTTGTGACCTGGATGACTCGGATTGTGATCAATCTGTGTCTGGATCAGCTGCGCAAGCACAAGCGGCAGCGGGCAGAGTCGATTGAGCTCCTGGAAGAAGAGTCGGGCGGGGTTGAGCGGCAGATGCCGGTCGTGACTCATAATCCCACCCAGGGTTTGGAACGGACGGAGTTACGGAAGCGAATCGATGAGGCGTTGGGCAAGTTGTCCTCCGCGCACCGCACAGTACTGGTTTTACATGAGTTTGAAGAGCTGGAATATAAAGAGATTGCCAAGCGAATGGAGTGTTCGATCGGGACGGTCATGTCCCGATTGTTCTACGCGCGCCGCCGCATGGCCACTCTGATGGCCGCTTATAAACGAGAGGAGATGAGCTGACATGAAAGAGGACATAGGAATCAAGCTGCAGGCTTACGTGGATGGTGAGCTGTCGGGCGGCGAGAGATTGGCTCTGGAGAAACTTCTGGCCGAGGATGCGAGCCTGCAGGCTCTGCGTCAGGAGCTGGTCATGGTGAAGGAGGCGCTGCGGGAGGCCGATCCCGTAGTGAGCGTGCCGGCCAGCCGTGAATTTTATTGGAGCCAGATTGAGCGTCGACTCGAACGCGTGGAGGCTCAGAACGAAGTGGCCGCAGTGAGTGGGGGCTGGTGGTCTGGGTGGTTGCGTCGAACGCTATTACCTCTGACCGGCACTGCTCTGGCTGGCCTGGTCTTGATCATGAGCTTGCGAGACGGGTCCCTTCCCGGCGTTTCTGTGGCATCCTTGCACGAAGAGACGGAGAGCCCCCTGGAAGAAACGAGTGCAGTCACCTTCCGATCGGAATCTGAGAAGGTGACAGTCGTTTGGCTTTATGATAAAGACCAAGCTTCGTCCGAGGTGGTTTCGGATGATGTGAATTGAAGATGCGTTGTTCTATTGCTTTCTGGCGGGTGTGTCTCGCTAGTGTTCTCCTCACGGCAGGGCCGGGAGTCTTGCGGGCTGCCGATATCCGACTGGAGGCGTTGCTGGTTTGGGCTACCAATGATGGAAGCTCGCCCAAGCCCGAGCACAAGCCCATTCCTCCTGAGCTGAAGAAGAAGTTCGACAGCATGCCCTTCAAGTGGAAGAACTACTTTGAGGAGAAGAAGGTTTCCTTTGGGATTACCACCAATCAGTATACCAAGGTGGAGATCAACAAAGTCTGCTACTTTGACGTGAAGGATCTCAGCGAATCACGCATCAAGGTGAAGCTCTACGGCAAGGATAAAGAGGTCATCCGGCATGAAAAGCCGCTTCCCAAAGGCGAGACCTTGATCTTTGCGGGAGACGACAAGAATGACAACAGCCAGAGCGCCTGGTTCATTGTCATTCGCCACGAGACCGCCAAGCCAACTGCCCCGGCCAAGCCATAGCAGCCCGCTTATCTGCGGGGAAGGCGGTCCTTGTTTTTGAACAGCTTGATTCCCCACCAAGCCATCCAGCCGACCAACCCTGCGGCCAAGAGGATCGAGAAATTTCGTAGCGTCCGCGCCCGCTTCATCAGGCGTTGATTCTCCTCCTGATAGGCCATTTTCAGGATTTGAAATTCGGCATCGACCGAGGGTCCGCTTACTTTGTCCTCCTTCAATTGAATCACATTCCACGTCCCGGTTCCCACCTGGGAGAACAGCTCCGGCAGGTGCGCCATCTGTTCGGGATTCGGTGGGTCGAAGCCAAATTGTCGCCAGGTGTGGCTGGAGAGTTCCGACCAAACTCGGACCCAGCCTTGGTTCTCACCCATGACTTTGATCCGGGCCCAGAATCGCTCCCGCAACGTGTCGGCCTGATCAAAGTGCGCAAAGGCCTCGCTATGCAGTCGGGCTTCCAAGCCGGCAACTTGGACTCCAATGGCTCCCAGGATCTCTCCCTCGTCGGACTCGGCCACCTGAAATTCCTTAAAGCGCCGTTCGAACTCAGCCCAAGGAAGCTGCTCGAGCTTCCACAAAGGAACCAATTTGGGCAGGTCATCGAGAGTCGCACGGCGAACTGATCTCAGGGGAACGTTCACGCGGGTCACCCTACTTCAGAACAAGGGGGCCGTCTAGAGTTAGGAATCAGCATCAGCGCGGTCAACAGGCCGTTCAGCATGAGAAGTTCAAAGCCAAACCGGTAGCCTCCGAACCATTCGGCGGAGTGGCGCTCCAAGATCAGGCACAGCAGTGGGCTGGCGATGCAGATCCAGGGCACCCATCCGTCCCGCACCTGCCGGCGGCAGAGGAGGCCGAAGGAGAAGAGTCCCAGCAACGGACCATAAGTGTAGGTCGCCAGCTTAAGCACCACGCCTATGATCGCCTGATTGTTCCACCAGCGGAAAGCCAAGATGACCAGCAGGAGCAGGATCGCGAACAGGAGATGCACCAGATGGCGCCGCCGGGTCTGATCCCGAGCATCGCTGAGCTCGGATTCCTTCCATCCCAGTATGTCGATGCAGAAGGAAGTCGTTAGCGTTGTCAGCACGGAGTCCGCGCTGGAGAAGGTCGCAGCGGTTAACCCGATCACGAAGACGATGGCGGCTAGCGGTCCCAGGTGCTGCAGCGCTAGACTCGGGAAGAGCTGATCCGTCTGCTTGGGAATATCGATGCCTTGAGACGCGCAATACGCGTAGAGCAGCGCTCCGAGGCTTAGGAACAACGCGTTGACCAGGACGACTACCAATCCGAACCAATAGAGGTTTTTCTGAGCATCCTTGAGGTTCGGGCAGCTCAGGTTTTTCTGCATGGAGTTTTGGTCCAATCCGGTCATGACCACGGCGATGAAAATGCCGCTCAGAAACTGTTTCCAGAAATAGTCCGGGCTGTGCCAGTCGCCCCAAAAAAAGGTTTTGGTATGTGGGCTTTGCGCGAGGGTGTCCATGAGTCCCCGGGCGTCCAACCCCATTTTCCGCATCATGATCGCGATGGAGAGCACCACCCCCAGCAGCAGAAACGTGGATTGAAAGGTATCGGTCCACACCAGAGTTTTAATCCCTCCCCGGTAAGTGTAGAGCAGGATGAGCGCGATGATGCCGCTGACCGAGAGCCAGAACGGAACCCCCCAGGCATCGAAGACAAAAGTCTGAACCACAGTGGCCGCCAAAAAAAGTCGAGCGGCGGCCCCGAGCAACCGGGAGAGCAGGAAGAAGGCGGCTCCCGTGCGTTGGGAGACGGTTCCGAACCGCTCGCGCAGGTATCCGTAGATGGAAGTCAGGTTCATCCGATAATAGAGCGGCAGGAGCACCGCGCCGATGAGGATGTAGCCGACCATGTAGCCGAGCACGACCTGCAGGTAGGAGAACTTTTGGGTTCCGACGCTGCCGGGCACGGAGATGAAGGTCACCCCTGACAACGAGTCTCCGATCAATCCAAACGCGACCACGTACCAAGGTGAGGATTTGTTCCCCAGGTAATAGGCCGAGCTGCCGGCATTGCGGCTGGTCACCCAGGCGATACCCAGGAGAACGGCGAAGTAGACGCCGATGCAGCTCAGAATCAGCGCAGGAGACACAGCGTGGCGAGAGGGGGGGTGGATGTTGGAATCATGCGCGGAATAACTGACCGAGCTTCTTACCGAGGAGTCGTCCGGCGAGGAGCAAGCTGGTGGTGAGCAGGAGCATGCCGATGACGCCCAGGGCGCAGGCGATTCCGGGAGCTCCGGGATCGATGCGGCCCATAAGCACGTAAATCATCTTGGTCAGGGGAAAATAGACGTCCTTCATGGCCAGAATTAAGCCATCGCTCACCTCGAGCATGGCGAAAGAGAAGGTGAGCAGGGTTCCGGCGACCAAGTGGCCGGTGACGAGTGGAAGGGTGATTTTGCGAAGGGTTCGCCAGGGGCTGGCACCCAAATTGGCGGAAGCTTCCTCGAGGGTGACGCTGGTTTGCTGAAAACCCGCGTAAGCGGACCGGACAATGTAGGGGAGGCGTCGCACGCTGTAGCTGATGACCAGCAGGAACACCGGGTCGAGACGTGGGTTCAGCCACGGGGTCTCGAAGTCAAAGGCGGCTACATAGCCAAAAGCCAGCACCAAGCCGGGCAGTGCCAGCGGCAACATCGAGAGAGCATCCAGCAGTCCTGCGCACGGGATGCGCCGGCGGGTGAGCAGCCAGGCGATTGAAACTCCCAGGACCAGGTCTACCAAGGCGCTGAGGCTGGAATAGTGGAGGCTGTTCCGGATGCTGCTGGCGGTGAGGCCATGTCCCCACAGTGAGGAATAGTGCTCGGTGGTCCAGGTGTCCGGGAGGACCGAGAAAAACCAGTGTGCTGAGAACGATTGTCCAACCACTGCGAAATGGGGCAGCAGGGCGACCAGGGTCCAACCGCCGAGCAGCGACCAGAGAAGAAAGGTTTGGAATGGCGTGGCGGGTTGCTCGCTCCCCGTCACATGGCCGCGTGGGAGCATCTCGAATCGGCGTCCCGCCAGCCATCGTTTACTGACTACAAACAGCACCAGTGTCATGATCAACACGAAGGTGACGAGGGTGTAGCCCAGCGGGTTGGCATTCAGGTCATTGATGGCATCGAAGATCTGCATCGGCACCACCCGGGAGTATCCAAAGATGAGAGGGGTGCCCAGGTCGGTGAACGCGGCGATGAACACCAGTATTGCTCCGGCGAAGTACCCGGGGAGGATCAGGGGGAGCGTGACGGTTCGAAAGAGTCGCCAATGGCTGGCCCCCAGGTTTTGTCCCGCTTCCTTCAGCGACGGGTCGAGATTGGCGAGCGCCGCGCTCAGGTTGAGCAGGAGGATGGGATACAAGTTAAAGATCTGCAGCAGAATGATACCCCCGAAGCCCCCGCTGCCCAGCCAATCGATCGGATGATCGCGGCTGAGCAGGCCCAGATCCATCAGGGCCAGATTCACGGAACCGAAGCGGGCCAGCAGCTGCTTCAACCCAATCGCACCGACAAAGGGTGGCATGATCAGGGGGACGAGAAGCAAGGCGTTCAGCCAGGTCCGACCCTTGAAGCTGAATCGCGTCGTGCACCACGCCATCGGCAAGGCGACGAGGGTGGCACCCCCTGTGGTCACGAGCGCGATCATCAGGCTGTTAAGCAGGGATTCGCGCTGGAGCGGGCTTTGGAGAAGGAGTTGGAAGTTGACTAGCGAGAGACGCCCTTCGACGAGAAAGGCTTCCTTCAGCATCAGGCCGGCTGGGTAAAACAGGAAGATTCCGAAAAATGCCGCCAGAACCAGGAGCAATGCGACGGTCCCGGGCGTGAGGTCAAAGCGTTTCATAGCCGGCCCTTCGTTCCGCGAGGCGTGGTGATTGCATGGTCAGGCTTGAGCATAGAGACAAGCGAATCGAGATAGCAACTCAGTGGCCTGCCGGCCTGCCGCCCGGCCGCACTCGATCACTTCGTCGTGGGAAATGGGCTTCACGCTGAGTCCTGCCGCGGCATTCGTGATGCAAGATAGGCCGGCCACGCGCATTCCCAGACTGCGGGCCACGATCGCTTCCGGAACCGTGCTCATGCCGACCGCGTCGGCTCCCCAGCGTCGAAACGCCCGGATTTCAGCGGGTGTTTCGTAGCTCGGTCCAGAGACGGCAAGATAGACCCCGGAGTGCAGCCGCACCTTGGCGGTCCGGGCTGCCTGGACTAGCAGGTCCGCCAGTCCCGGATCGTAGGTCTGGCTTAGGTCCACGAACCGGCTGGCACCATCGGCTGCACCTCCGCGGAGGGGATTCTCGCCCAGGAAGTTGATGTGGTCCGTCAGGCGCATGAATGTGCCCGGGCGCAGGGTCCGTTTGATGCCGCCAGCCGCGTTCGTGAGCAAGATGGCTTGAATTCCCGCTGCGGCCAGGGCACGGATCGGAAAAGTTACGTCCCACAGCGAGTGTCCTTCGTAGTAGTGGGCTCGCCCGCTCAGCACGGCCACCGGTGCTCCTCCCAGCGTGCCGCACAGGAGGCGTCCGGCGTGGCCGGGGACGGATGGCTTGGGAAAACCGCGCAGCAGATGATAGCCCAACTCGGAGCGGACTTGGAGCGCGGCTGTCACCGGCTGAAAACCACTGCCCAGCACCAGGGCGAGCTTGGTTCCCGGGAGCAGGTGATCTCGGATCAGCTTCGCGGAGGACTGGAGTCCCCGTGCTCGGGAGGGATTCATGCGTGAATTCAATGGTGGGTGCATTTTCCGGCTTCGCCACCACTTGCCAAGGCAAACCTTCGGCCTTCCTTTTCATGGGCTTGATTTCTCCTCCCGTCACCCTACTGTCTTTGTTTCTGGCTTATGCAACTCAGTAACGACGAAATTCGACGATATTCGCGACACCTTATCCTCCCCGAGGTGGGCATGGCTGGGCAGAAGAAAATCTGCTCCACCAGCGTGCTTTGCATTGGGGCGGGCGGCCTAGGATCTCCCATCGCCATGTATCTGGCGGCTGCCGGTATCGGGAAGATCGGCATCGTGGACTTCGATACCGTTGATTTTTCCAATCTGCAGCGCCAGCTCCTCCATGGGACGAGCGACGTCGGCCGACCCAAGGCTGAATCTGCCAAGGAGACCATCGCACAATTGAATCCTGGGGTGGAGGTGGTGATCCACAACACTCGGCTGACCAGCGAGAACGCGATGGAGATCATCGCTCAGTATGACATCGTGGTAGATGGCACCGATAACTTTCCGACCCGCTACCTCACGAACGATGCCTGCGTTCTGCTCAAGAAGCCGAACGTCTACGGCTCGATCTTTCGCTTCGATGGCCAGGCGAGCGTCTTCGCTCCTCATCTGGGCGGACCCTGCTACCGCTGTCTCTATCCGGAACCGCCGCCTCCGGGCATGGTGCCGAGCTGCGCGGAAGGTGGCGTGCTCGGTGTCCTTCCGGGGATCATTGGTTGCATCCAAGCCACTGAGATTTTGAAATTGGCTCTGGCCAAGGGAAGCTCCCTTATCGGGCGCCTGATGCTGTTCAACGCTCTCGACATGAAGTTCCGCGAGCTAAAGCTGCGTCGCGATCCGAAATGCCCGCTTTGCGGTGAGAAGCCCACGATTCACGGGCTGATCGACTATGAGCAGTTCTGCGGCATCCCGGCCGAGCCCGCGACTCCGACCTCCAACCCGGACGAGGTGACCGTTCAGGACATGAAGAAGGCCTTGGACGATCCGAAGCTGAACATCAAGGTGGTCGACGTTCGCGATCCCGACGAGTGGCAGATCTGTCACGTCAACGGAGTGCAGCTCATTCCGCTCGGCTCCTTGCCCCAGCGCTTTACGGAGCTAGATCCCAACCAGGCCATTTACCTCCACTGCAAGGGCGGGGTTCGCTCGATGAAGGCTCTGAACTTCCTCAAGGAACAGGGGTTCAAATATGCCAAAAGCGTGAAGGGTGGCATTACGGCCTGGGCGGATGAGATCGACCACTCCGTGGCTAAGTACTGAGGCCGACGGCCTCTCCATGAACTCTTTCCTCTCCGCGTTCTCCGCGCCTGCGCGAGAGATTCCGGCAGTCCTTCCGAGTCAGTGGAGGGATCTTTTCTGGCGGAGGCGCGGAGAACGCGGAGGAGTACTAACTCAGCGAGAACCGAAGGATCGCGCAGATCAGCCCGATCAAAGCCAGCTCCCCTCCATGAACCAAGGCTCGTTACCTCGGCTCCGACACTTAGGCCTGTAGGGGACGACATCAGAAGTCCTTCCTATGAAAGGGCGTCTTGCCTCACCTTAGGAAGATGGAGCGAAGCAGGTGAGTGGTCGTGGGAAGATCGCGCAGCAGCGCTGCCCAGTCTACGGTCGGCTGAAGGGCCTCTGAGTGGGTGGCGGGCTCCAAGGCGGCGGCTCCCTCCAGGAAGGCGAGTGATTCTGCTGAGCGGAGGTAATCCATCAGCTCCTGAGCCTGAGCGGGTCGTCGGCTGCCTCGGATGATGCCGACGGTGTTGGGCATCCGCCATCCCTCCGCTCCCAGAGAGACTCCACGCACCGGCCATCCTTCCCGCTGTCCCGCCGCGATATCATCCGAATCCGTGAGTCCGATCAGCGCCTGACCTCGCGCTACCAGTCGGACGACCATTGAGTTGCCCTCCGTCAGGATCAGCTCATTGCGACTCAAGCCCGCGCACCACTGTTTCCAGATCTCCTCGCCCCACCTCTGGCGCAGCACACAGAAATGTGTCGCGGTGGATCCGAAGAGCGGCGAAGCCATGGCCACTTTTCCGCGCCAGCGGCTGTTGGTGAGTTCGAGCAGGGAGGCTGGGACAGTCTCTGAGATTTGGGCCTGGGCGATGGCCTGCGTGTGGATCACCCATTGGCGGCTTCGTTGACCGAAGGCCACCCATCCATTGGTCTTCCGAAACACCCCGGCCGCGGCGAGTTGGCGCGTTCGAAATTCTTCATTGCTCCAGAAGACGTCGGCCAAAGGACGATCGCGTTCGGCTAGCAGCCGATTGGCCAGCCCGACCGTCTTGACCGCCTCGCTGTCGTAGATGGCTTGAACGGGGACGCGAGTGCGTTCGGTAAACCGTCGGAGCAAGGGCTCCGCGTAGACCTGATCCTGAGAGGCGTAGACGGTGAGGCCTGACGGTCTCTGTTGCCCACATCCCCAGAGAACGCAAAAGCACCCGATGGATGCGATGGCGAGAGCCCAGGCCTGGATGATCCTCAGCCTTGGTATTCCCATCCTTTGCGATACTCGGTTCGGATGTATTGGTTGGCCTCGGGCGCGTTGGTCACCTGGAGGCGCTTCGCATCCCATTCGATCCGTTTACCGGCGCGCAGGGCCACATTGCCCAGGAGCACGGCTTCGGTCATCGGGCCGGCATACTCAAAGTTCGAGAGAGTTTTGCCGGCTCCTTTGCAGGCTTGGATCCATTCCAGATGTTGGGCGGCATCGTTGTCCTTGTCGGCTCCTGGGAGTCGCGGGAGCTTCGGAGAAACACTCGCATAGTCTTCCATTGTGGCGCCGGAGGTGAACGTTCCCTTGCCCCAATAGTTTGGCACATAGAGGCTGTCCTTGCTGCCAACCATGATGCAGCCGTTGCCGGGGAGCTCTTTGGATTTTGCGAGAGCGGGGGAAGGCTTTTTTCCACCGTCATACCACACCAGCTTCACCGGGCCGCGGCGGCCAGATTTCGGAAATTCATAGGTGATGATGGACCAGGCTGGCGCCGTCTCGGAGTTCACTCCGGAGGACGTCGCTTCGACTGCGCGAGGGTCGCGCAAACCGAGGGCGAAGAACGCGAGATCCATGTTGTGGCATCCCATGTCGCCTAGAGCACCGGTGCCAAAGTCCCAGAACGCCCGCCAATTGAACGGGACGCAGCCTTCGTGAAAAGGGCGGTAGGGCGCCGGTCCGAGCCAGAGGTCCCAATCCAGATGTTCGGGCACGGCGGCTGCTTTGGGGCGATCGTGACCCTGCGGCCAGATCGGCCGGTCGGTCCAGACATGCACCTCTTGGATGTCGCCCGCCACCCCCGCTTGAATCAGTTCCACCAGGCGACGCGAGTCGACTTGAGAGTGTCCCTGATTGCCCATCTGAGTGACGACTTTGTGCTTCCGGGCAAGCTGGGTGAGAGTTCTAGCTTCCCAGATCGTGTGCGTCAGGGGCTTCTGCAGGTAGACATGTTTCCGGAGCTGCATCGCGAGCACAGCCGCATGGAAATGCGTGTGGTCAGGAGTCGAGATGGTGACGGCGTCGATGTTCTTGCCTTCCTTTTCCAGCATGACTCTGAAGTCCTTGAACGTCCTGGCCTGGGGGAACGCTTGAAAGGTGCTCGCGGCATTCTTCTGATCGACATCGCAGAGCGCGACCACGTTCTCGGATTTGCAGTAGCCGATGTCCACCCCGCCTTTTCCGCCGGCGCCGATGGCCGCGATGCTTAGCTTTTCATTGGCGCCCAGAACCGGCAGGCGAGAGACAAACGGAAAAGCCAGAGAGCTCACGGCCGTGGTGCGTAGAAACCGACGACGGGAGGAGAGTGGGAAGAGGGACGATGTGCTCATGGTTGAAGTTGTAGCAAAAGCGTTTGGGCCGGGTAAATGACCGAGTTCTAAGGAGGTTCTGCCTCAGACCGACGAGGCTTCGTCGGTCTGAGGCAGAACCTCCTTGGTTAAACCTAAAACCGGGAATGAACTAACCACGGATCTCACGGATGACACGGATTAAAAAGGGGTTGTGACAGTCTTTGACGGAAGATCGCAGTCCCTTTCCGAGCGATGAGGGTCGTCCTTCCAAGTCTTTGCGGATCCGTGTTATCCGAGAGATCCGTGGTCACAGTTGACCTTTGTAGTCTGAGCTATCGTTGCGGGCCGACGGGATGAGTCCTGGGCAGAGCTTCGGCGATTCGCTTGGCCTCGTCCCCGACGGTGGGGTGTCCCCAGCCACTCGCACTGACGGGGTGTCCGTACTCATCCTTCTTGAGATCGTGAACGATGTTATCGTCCTTGGTGGCGCTGACTCCGGCGGGCACGTTGTCAAAATTCAGGGCGTGTCGAAGTTTCCACGCGATGATGTGATCGGCGCAGGAGGTGTCACCGCTGACACCGAGTGCTCCAATGAGCCTTCCGTCCCGGTCGTAGAGAGGCAAGCCACCCCCGAACGTGTTGATTCCGCCGATGCGTTTGCCGACCATCGGATCGCAATCGGTGCCATACAGGAGAGCTGACCCGGAGTAGGCCGCGTCGGTGTTAACCGGGTTGCTATCGGCCAGTCCGTAGAGACTCCCGCCCGGTTGAACTGCGGAATAGAGATTGGCGGTGGAGAGCGCGAGTTTGGGCAGGCTGAAGGCATTGGCAGCGTTGGCCTTTTGGGCGGAGATCACCCGGCTGCCCGGCCATTGATCGCCTCGGTTGCCGCCCGAGAAAGCAACTCCCAGGACCACGCCGTCACGATTGACCACCGTGACCCACATGTTCAGAGCGAAGCCGCCATTATTGCCATCGCGAACGACTTTTCGCAGGGCTTCTTGGAGTTCTCGGTGCGAGGGAAGCACCCGGTAATCGATGGAGAGTCCGCTGGTTCGAGAGAAGGCAGGCAAGGAGGGAAGGGGGTCGCTCGCCAGGTTGAATGGCATTGCGAGGAAAGCCAGGCTTGTGACTGTCAAAGAAAGCAATGAGAGGGGTGATTTCATAGATATTCGTTTGAAGAAAGGGGCTAAATTGATCCTTGTTCGACGAAGCGGGCGGGCCAAATATTCGGGGGCAGGTCTTCCAGCCAGTGGATCAGTCTGGGATGCGTCGGCAACCATCCATCCGACGCTCTGATTTCAGGATGGCGTTTCGTTGCGCTTGCTTCATCTCGTTCTCTGGGTGCCGCCAAGCCCGTCCGGTTGGGCCAATGTTTGCCCAGAAGTCCCTTTTGCCTCCCCACACCTACCTTGCTTCTTCTGATCACTCCGGGTAAGAACGAATCTATGATTCATCGGTCGGTTGTTCCGCTGCCCCTGACACGATCATGGCAACGGGTCTTCCTCTCTGCTTCCCTGCCCTGTATGGCGCTCTTTCTCTTAGGCGTCGCGGTTGCCTCCGTTCAAGGCGCCAATGGCGATGCGATTTTCCTGAAACACTGCGCGTTGTGCCATGGGAAAGACGGGAAGGCTCAGAATCCTGCTGCTCGGAAGCTGGGCGTCAAAGACCTGTCGGAGAGTAAGGCGACGGACGCCGAGATCGTGAAACAGGTGACCGAAGGAAAAAAGGACGACCGCGGGAATCTGAAAATGCCCGGGTTTCGGGAAAAGCTCACTGGTGAAGAGATCCAATCGCTGGTCGTCCTAGTGAAACGGTTTCGAAGATGAGCCCTTCTCGCCTGATTCGGCACTTGATCCTGAAGTTCTTCCGGAGTATCCATATACCCTGTAATCAATAGGAATTGAGGTTTTTCGGGATGTGCCATTCCTAATGCCTCCTGCCATGTCTTAAACCCACAATTCCTTTCGGCGGTGAAAGAAAGCCCCACTCGGTTTCGTAGAGTGAGTGTGGCGCATGAGAACCGTTGATCCAATTTGGCTCGTTCTAACGTTGTAACTATGAAGACTCTGGACCTCCCTGGAGCTGGTTCTCGGCCGCCCGCGTCCCACGCCGCGATCTGGTTCCGGTTAATCTGCCTGGTGGTTTCGATGAGTGCCGGCACCCATGGAGTCTGCGCCAGTGACACGGGAGTGGTGCCGCCTTCTTCGCCCTATTTCAGAATCCTGTGCATCAACGAGTTGCAGTCGGACAATCGTTTCACCCTTTTTGACAATCGTCGAGAAGCAGACCCTTGGGTCGAGCTCTATAATCCGGGGCCCAAGCCTCTTTCGCTCGAGGATTTTTCGCTTTCGGACAACTATTATCAGTTCCAGCGGTGGCGCTTTCCGAAGGGTTCTGTGATCAATCCAGGACAGTATCTGATCGTTTGGCTGGATGGGGAGGCCGAACAGAGCAACTCCGACCAATTCCATTGTACCCTGAGGCTCAACCCGAAGGGGGGATCTCTAGCCCTCTCCATGCTGATCCAGGGCAAGCCGATGGTCGTGGACTATCTAGACTACCCTGCCTTGGACACCGACCTCTCCTATGGGTTGGACCAACGGCCGCAACTCGGCGGACGGTATCGGATCTTCGCTCAGCCAACCCCAGGTGGGGTTAACGCCATGACCCCCTCGCTGGTGATCAACGAGTGGCTGGTGTCGCCTCCCCGGCCTCAGGCGAGCTGGTTTGAGCTCTACAATCCGGGCCGAGAAACGGTGGATCTGACCGGGCTCTCTCTCTTCCTTTTTGGTCCTACGACCCAGTCCCCTATGTTTCCGATTCCGAAGGGAAGGAAAATTGCCGGGGGGGGCTTCTTCCGGGTATGGGCCGATGGGAATCCGGATCTGAACGCGACCGATCCATCTGGTTTGCACGTTCCGTTTCGTCTGCCTAGCGACACCTTCACCTTGCAGCTCTTTGATCAAGCTGGCTCACTGATCCACCAGGTGGTCACCAAGGTCCCCGATGCCAAGCGAGCCGAGGCTCGCTATCCCGATGGGGCGCGCTTCGTTGGATTGGTGGATCTGCCTACCCCCGGTGCTCCGAATGTGGGTGTGCCGCGATTCACCCAGATTCCGCAGGATCACCAAGGTCGGGCCAGCGAGAGCTGGTCTTGGAGTGCCGCGGCCGTCGGGACCCTGCCGATTCGCTTCCAGTGGTACTTCAACCAGACGCCAATCGCCGGCGCGACCTCATCGACGCTCGACTTCAAATCGCTGCGACCCTCGGATGCGGGATTTTATCGGTTGGAGGCCTTCAACGTGGCTGGGTCGACCTTCTTGGATCTCCAGCTACAGGTAGCGGAGCTTCCGCGGATTACGGTGGATGCTCCCTTGGAGTTACCTGTTTCGGTTGGCAAAGTCCTCCGTTTGCCGGCGGGTGCGTTGGGGACAGGGCCTTTGGAGTTCCAGTGGAAGCGCAATGGCGTCAACATTCCCAATGCGAATCAGCAATCCTATACCAAGGAGATCATTGATTTTGAGGATGGCGGAAGTTACACGGCGGTGGTGGCCAATGGAGCGGGAGTGGTTCTAAGTACTCCGGTTCGAGTGCTGATAGATTTACCGGTGGTGAAGGCGGCCGACGATTTTCGCGATGCCTTCGATCTGAAGGAGGATCCCAGCGGCTCTTTGCGGAGTTCCAATCGCGGGGCCTCCCAGGAAAAGGGGGAACCGCTTCACGATGGGAATTCGGGCGGTCGTTCCGTCTGGTTTCGCTGGCGTGCGACGAAGGACGGAATCGCGGCCTTCAACACGCGTGGCAGCACCTTTGACACGCTGCTGGCGGTTTATACGGGGGAGAGCGTCAACACGCTCAAGAAGGTGGAGAGCGATGACGATGGCGGGGCTTACTACACCAGTTCCTTGCGTTTCAACGCCTCGTCTCGTTTGCAGTATTACATCGCGGTGGATGGTTATGGCGGGGACACCAACGATTTCCTGCTTCACTGGAACCTGAATTCCACGAGCCTGAAGATTCCTGAGATTCTGAGGCATCCTGATAGTCAGACGGGTGTTCCGGGCAACCGTGTTCAGTTCAGAGTCGTGGCGAACAACGCCTCGGCGTTTCAGTGGCTCTTCAATGGCAACCGGCTATTCGGGCAAACGGACGATGTATTGACCCTGGACAAGGTGGATGTGAAGTCGATCGGCCTTTACTCGGTGCTGGTCACCAGCCCGGACCGCCAGGTAATTCAAAGCCGTCATGCGCGCCTTCAGTTGGGAGACTTGCCTCGAGAGGTGTGGGAGGACAAGTACGACCCTCCCTCTCTGCCGTTTTCGGTTCCCAGCCTGACGGGTGAGGACCAAGCCGGGTTGGCGGAAGTCGCCACGGTCTCGGTGACCGCCGGGACGATTGGTTCTCAGTTCCTCAATCTCAAAGGGGCCGCTGGCCAGCCGAGCGAACCACCTCCCTGCGGTGTGGTCGGGGGGTATTCCTTGATCCAAAAGTTTCGCCTGACGACTAACGCCACCCTCATCGTGGACACCTTTGGGAGCACTATCGACACCGTGCTCTCGATCTATTCCATCGGAGCCGCGCCTCCGCTGAAGTATGTGACCTGCAACCGCAATGGGGCGAGCAGCCTGGTGCAGTTCGCGGGGAAATCGAGCACCACGTATTACGCCTTTATTGATGCCGTTAAGGGGGACACCAACGATCTGGTCCAGATCAATTGGCGCTGTGGGGAGCTGCCTTGGTTGCAATCGGTCCCGTTCACAAACACCGTCAACTCGGGCGACTCGTTTCAGCTCACCACGCGTCATGTCGCCGTTCCTCTGGTGACCAGTGTCCAGTGGCTGCTGGACGGCGTTGTGATTCCAGGTCAGAACTCCACCAATCTAACGATTTCACCCGCGGCACCGGAGCATGCCGGCAATTATTCCATCGTGCTTAGCAACGCCATGGGATCGGTGACAGGTTTGGTCGCCAATATTTTTGTCAGCGTCCCGTTCCAGCTCTCCGCCAGTCCGCTGGAAGGGCAGAAGGGAACCGACGTAATCCTGCATGGACTGGCCGAGCAAGGGTTCATGGTGGAAGCGTCGCTGGACATGCAGAATTGGTGCTACTTCTATCTTAACTCGATTCCTCTCGACCCCTTCGAGTATGTGCTCGCGAATCCGGAAGGTTATTCCAAGCTCTTCTTCCGCTGCCAGCCCTGGCCGGCTACTCCACCGTATTCTCCGACCCCTTGTCCTCTAAATTTTCCCTAGCAGCCTGCCGGGTTGGGATCCCCCTCCGGGGGTGCGGAAAAGCTGTAGAGGGCTACAGCACTCCATACGCTTCGCAAGGGGCATGACGCTCTGGAGTGCGGCAGACCTCTGCCGCTTTGGTTTCCCCAGCGGAGCTGGGATCCCCCTCCGGGGGGGCGGAAAAGCTGTAGAGGGCTACAGCACTCCATATGCTTCGCGAGGGGCATGACGCTCTGGAGTGCGGCAGGCCGGTGCGGGTGGGGACTGCCCAGCGCAGCTGGGATCCCCCGCCGGGGGGGCGGCTAAGCTGTAGAGGGCTACAGCACTCCATATGCTTCGCGAGGGGCATGACGCTATGGAGTGCGGCAGACCTCTGCCGCTTTGGTCTGCCCAGCGCAGCTGGGATCCCCCTCCGGG
>JAEUHE010000120.1 GCA_016793885.1 Verrucomicrobiales bacterium | reverse complement strand
CGACGGACCAAATCCGTCTTGAACAACGTCATACCGCAACCGATGTCACCGCCGATAAGGTGTGGATAGATCACGCCTTCAGCCACGAAGGCCGCGCCCACTGGCGAACCTTTGCCCGGGTGCAAATCCGGGAACCCTATAGCGAGGCGCACACCGTCGAGTTTTGCCGTGGCATAGAGTTGGCGCACCGCTTCGCCTTCGATCCAGCTTTGAGCGGAGGCGAAAAGGCGGACCGTAGCCGAGTGATGATTGGAGAGTGTAGAGTGCATAGTTCGATGAGCAGTTGTTTGAAGGAGGAATTGCGATTGCAGATTCTTCATTCCGCACTCTGCATTCTGCATTCAAATGGTCCCCGAGGTTGGTATCGCGCCAACGTCTCCTCGTCTTCAGCGAGGCGCTAATCTGCCTCAGCTACTCGGGGTGACGCCCGTCGAGCCGAAACTCGTCGGGCGGAGACTGGTCGTCACGGCAGGTAACGCTCCTGCGTCTTCCGGTTATCAGCCGGGTGCTCTGCTTTTGAGCTACGAGACGAGTTCAAGTTGCGGTTTTAGGCCAAAGCGCCGCATCGGACGGAAAGTGACGCTGGGCTTCGCATTAGGTCGGATGCGGATGTGACCACTTGGTTTATAGCTCTTACGAAAGAGCAACTGGCTTTGATAACGCAGGACAGACTTCATGGAATCTCCTTTCGTTGAGGTTTTGGAAATTGGCGGAAGGCGTCGGTAATGCTCCAGCCTTCGCCAGAGTCCGTGTTAGCGATGTCGCCGTATTGAGGCGCTCAACCGTGTGGGCTGGCCATGTTCACCGAAGCTTCGGCCGGCAGGCCGACCCCATTCTCCAGTGGCGAGTGATGAGTGACGAATTGCGATGGCCGACACCGGGATTCTTCAGTCTCCATTCCTCACTCCTCATTTAAATGGCTGCCAGACTTGGACTCGCACCAAGACAAGCGGCTTAACAGGCCGCCGTGCTACTTTGACACTATCTGGCAATGGCTCGCCGGGCCGAATCCGGCATTAAGCAACGGATCGCGGGGCGCAGTGGAAAGATCAACCATGCTACGTCCCCGCGAGTGGGGGACACTGCGAACACTGGCGCTGCCGACAGGACTTCCACCTGCATTGTTCCGTTTAGAAGACGGATGTCTTATGTATTCGACCACGGCAGCAATTTGAAATTGGTCGGAATGGCAGGATTTTCACCTGCGACCTCCCGGGCCCAAGCCGGGCGCTCTAAAGACTGAGCTACATTCCGAAAAAATGGCGGACCCGAAAGGAGTTTCATCCTGTCGTATGATCGAACTTCCCTCGGTTCGAAAGGCTGGCTTGCCAAGCCGAAGCTCGAGAACGCGGGTGTTCGAAGCCCGCCTTCGCCAAGAAGCTACGGCGTGGCAGCCTTGCTCTCAGCTTCCCTTCGAGCGAAGGCTGGTGGGAAGTGCTGGTAATGCTCCAGTCGTCAGCTTCCAGCGTTATTTTATGACGACGGGTTTACAGACCGCCGGCTGGATCACTTCCCTGAGAGTGGCTTGCCAAGCCGAAGCTCCTCCCGACGCAGGGACGAGCCTGCCTTCGTTAAGAGGCTGCGGCCTGGCAGCCTTGCTCTGAGCTCTGCTCCGAGCGAAGGCTGGTAGCGGGGGTGGGAGTTGCACCCACGGAGGCAGAGCTTATGAGGCTCGCCTGAATCTCATTCTCCCCGCAACGAAATGGTGGAGTCGGTGGGTAACGCTCCCACATAAGCTTGCTTGCAGGGCAAGTGCATTGCTTGTCTGCCACGACCCCAGGAAATTGGCAGGCCGCCTCGGTGCTGCCCCGAGCGAACGGAGTTTTGGAGACTCTGGTGCGCAAGCTGGCGCGCGGCCTGTGATTAGTATTGCGGTTGGAGAAAGCTGCGCTCACGTCGCCGTACGCTACCACCAACCGCGAAATTAAAAGGGCCGGAAGCATCACGCTCCCGGCCCATGCCATTTCAACAAAGAACAAACACCTCTTGGTGATCTACTCGATCCCAACCCGCGGTTTCACGGCGGCTGTTTCGGTGTTTACGGGCACACCTCCTACGAAGCCCTTAGAATGTAAATTCTGGCTGAACACAACTCGCGCGCTTCTTCTTGAGCGATGGGCAGATCCCATCCGTGGAGAACCTCGGCTCTCCTGCGCGTCTCTTAGTTTTGTGTCGATAGACATCATCGAGATGTCGCCTTCGTTTCGTTCACAGATCGTTCACCTTTGGTTCGTCGATTCGCTTTCAGTCATTCAGGGAAAATAAAAAACCCTGCTCACTTCGCGGTAAGCAGGGTTTTGAAAAATCTTATGGTTCTTCTCTTACCTGCTTACCTCCGGTTTATCCAAATTCGTTTCTGGGGCTTGTCCTTTATACGACCTGGATAGGCTGGGGCTAAACACACAACCCAGGCTTAACCGGCTATGACGTGTCCCGATGCTCATCGGGACCGACATTGTCGGCCAAATCTTGGTTGATATGTTCATGCAGGTTCTCATTGAACGTGCATCAGATGTAACATCGACCACGGTTGCGGTCCACTTATACTTTGTGGGCTGCGCCATCTTGAAACCAAATATCCGCATGACTTGATGCGATGTTGATCCAGTTAAATAGCCTGAGGGCCAGCCCCTCTGCTGCCGCGAGAAACTCTGGATCGGAGCGAACGAACGGAAATCATCACGAAGCGCATTGACAACCCGTAGTGTCCGAAAATTCGAGCGAACCGAATCAGTTGATATTGTGGGGATTGCGAGAGGTGCGGAAGTCGTCCGTTCCAAAGCAAGGCTGGTCGCTCTCGACCGATCGAGGGATAGTCTTGAGATGAATCCATTGTCATTTCTGCTGGTTTGCTTTGCCGGGTGGATGAATCGCCGTCAGCAAGCCGTCATCGAATACCTTCAGGAGGAGGTACGGGTTCTCCAAGAGCAATTGGGTAAACGTCCTCGTTTCACCGATGACCAGCGCCGAAGGTTAGCCGTCAAAAGCAAGTCGGTGGGCCGGAAGGGCCTTCAACGGTTTGCAAGCATCGTTACTCCAAACACTCTGCTTTCGTGGCATCGCCGGTTAATCGCGAAGAAGTACGACGGGACCAAGAACCGCGGAGCAGGGCGGCCTCCGACCTCTGGGGACTTGAAGGAACTGATCGCAAAAATGGCGCGAGAGAATCGGTCGTGGGGCTACACGCGCATCCAAGGAGCTCTGGCCAACTTGAGACACGAGGTCGGACGCGGGACGATTGCCAAGATCCTTCAGGAAGCCGGCATTGACCCAGCGCCAGGACGCCGGAAAGGGATGACCTGGAAGGAGTTTTTAAGGACTCATTGGGACGTCATAGCGGCCACCGACTTCTTCACGGCCGAAGTGTGGACTCCCGCGGGGCTAGTTCGTTACCACGTCCTGTTCGTGATACGCTTGGCGACGCGGGAAGTTCGAATTGCCGGGATCGTCCCAGAGCCTGAGGGCCAGTGGGTGAACCAGATGGCGCGCAATCCTACAGATGCCGGCGACGGATTCCTGCATGGCTATCGGTATTTGATCCAGGATCGGTCGTCTCTGTTCGCTGAGCAGTTCCTGGAGACCTTGATTAGCGCTGGCGTGGAGTCCTAAAGTTCCCGGCACGGTCGCCGAACTTGAATGCCTATGCGGAGCGATTTGTTCGTACCGTCAAAGAGTCGTGTTTGGAGGACCTGATCCTGTTTGGCGAATCGTCCTTGCGAGAATGGGTTTCTCAGTTCGTTGAACATTATCATCAGGAACGAAACCACCAGGGGCTCGAGAACAAGATCATCCGGCCTGAGTTTGCGGAGTTCCCAGCAGGAGGTTCGGTGCACCGTCGTAAGCGGCTCGGCGGCCTTTTTAATTACTTATCGAAAGGCCGCATGAAAAT
>JAEUHE010000119.1 GCA_016793885.1 Verrucomicrobiales bacterium | reverse complement strand
GCAACCCGCGTTGGGGTTGTGAGAAAACAACGACTAACCCAGGGTAGGCGCTCCCGCTTCGCGCCAACCCTGGGCTTTGAGGCGGAATCCCTGTGGGATTCTAACATCTGGTCGAAGAACTTGTGGGTAATACTCAGAGAGGGCTGCCGCACTCCATATGGCTAGGGGTCCTTGCGGGCGACGGGCGAATTTTGGTTTGAGCCGCAGTCCGGATCAGGGCACGGTTCAGAAATGATCTCGTCACGCATTCTGGCCTTGGGCCTTCTGCTCGGGTCAACCCTCCTGTTGTCGGCCCAGTTCCAAGCTGGAATTGCGGTTCGGATTGTCACCCCGGATCCTTTGCTGCCGGTGTCGGGAGGAATCGGTCCTGCCAACCCCGTGCGTGAAAAGAAAGGCGAACTGACCGTCCGCGCCTTGGTTTTTGATCAGAAGGGAACTCGGGTGGCGATGGTCTCCTGCGATTACTTGGGATTTCCTTCGGTGTTGGGCGATCGGGTTCGGGCGAAGGTGGCGGGGATTCCCAAGGAGAACATTTTGATTGGGGCCACCCACACCCACAGCGCTCCCGATATGTATGGTTTTCCCGATGGCAAGGGCGGCTTCTCCATCGACCTGAAGTATGTGGATCGTGTGGTGGACCAGATGGCGGAGGCCATCAAGGATGCTCAATCTAAACTCCAGCCTGCCTCCATTCGCATCGCTTCCGGGGTGGCCAAGGGCAAGATCGCCTTCAACTACTACGCCGAGACTTTGTACGACCAGCGCTGCCATGTGATTCAGGCGTTGAATGCCCAAGGCCAGCCCATCGCGACCTTGGTGAACTATGCCATTCATCCGGAGGTGCTCGGATCGAGTGTGGGCATTTGCAGCCCGGATCTGGTGGGCCCGCTGTATGACCGCCTGACGGAGAAGGGGGCTGGTGTGGGCATTTTTTTGAACAGCGCCCAGGGGGGCATGGTGACTGCTGACAATCGTGGACCCAAGGGGGAGGATTTCAGGACCTGGGAGGAATGTGTGCGTATCGGGAACCTGCTTGCCGACGAGGCGCTTAGGTTGCTGTCGAAGGCGCCGGTGCAGTCCGATCCAACCCTCTTTTGCACGGCTCGTCGCGTGCGTTTCCCGGTTGAGTCCAAAATGCTCCTGGAGATCACCCGCCTTTCGCCGCTGGGGTTTCCGGCGCCAGAACCGGGCGATTTCATCAGCACTCAAATGAACCTCATCAATCTGGGCAATGCTCAGATTCTCACCATTCCTGGGGAGGCGCTGCCCAACATCGGGTTCTATCTCAAGCGCAAGATGCATGGGGTGCACAATCTGTTGTTCGGTCTGACCAACGACGCCTTCGGCTACATGCTGACCAAAGTCGACTACAACAGCTTTCGTCGTTACGACTATGTAACTCGCACCAGTTTGGGTGAGATGACGGGAGAGATTCTCATCGAGGAAGCCCTCAAGTTGGCGGACAGCGCTCCCCGTCCGGAGAAGGGGCCCTAGCCAAGAACCCGCAGGGTTCAAAGAGATTAGCCGGGGTGTGGAGCGCAGCGACACCCCCGGTTGGTCGGCCCCCTATTGAACAGCACCCTGAAAGGCGTGCCACCCATCGGCGAACGGACTGACGAACTGATTAGGTTCCTTGAGTCGGGTGACGCAAGCCTCAGAAGCCGGTGGCATCGCTGCGCGATGCCCCATACTTTTAACAGTTCCGGGGGTGCGGGCACCCCCGGCTAGATTTCTTTGAACCCTGCGGGTTCGGGCTCCCCAACACCAAGCTGAGACGCCGCCCCTGCCGAAGCAGGAACTCCATACCCGGGAATCCCCCCTCTCCGGCCTTTGCTCCTTGAGTCTCTACCTCCCGTTTGTCAGGGTTGCAGCGATCCCTGAACTGACTTACTCTGTCCCACGATCCTGATGAACACGCTTTATCGCTCTCTGGCTCGGCTGTTGTGCCTTTCCCTCGCTGGCCTCTCGCTTCGTGCTGAAGTCCTTCCCTTGGAACCACTCGGTCCTTCCAGCCGACGCACCGGAATGGCCATTTCGGAGATCATGTATCATCCCGAGACACGCTCGGATGGAAAGAATCTCGAGTTCCTGGAGCTGTATAACTCCAATCCCTTTCAGGAGAACATCAGCGGGTGGCGCCTTACGGGCTCCATCGACTATACTTTTCCCAGCAACACGATCGTCGGACCTTTCGGATTTCTCGTGGTCGCCGCGGCCCCTGGCGATGTTCAAGCCGTTTATGGAGTTACCGGAGTCCTCGGACCCTGGACCGGCGTCTTGCCTGATGATTCGGGCTCGGTGCAGTTATTGAAGCGGAGTGGGGGCATCGTGTTGGATCTGACCTATTCGGATTGGACGCCTTGGCCGCTGGCGGCGGATGGTCGAGGACACTCTCTGATTTTGGGGCGACCTTCCTATGGAGAAGACGATGCTCGCGCGTGGGTGGCGAGCACCGTGCCAGGTGGGTCGCCAGGAGGCGCGGAGTCCAAGGCCACGGGCAGCTTGGAACAGGTCGTCTTCAATGAGGTCTTGGCGAGACCTTCGTCCCTCGGTGGCGGATTCGTAGAACTCTATAATGCCGGAACCCAGGAGGCGGATCTGTCGGGGGCCTGGATCTCCAGCGCCTCCGTGACCAATCGATTTCAGATCGGGATCGATGCACTCCTGCCGGCTGGTCGCTGGGTTCAATTCAGCTTCGCGCAGCTGGGCTTTGCGCCGAGCCCGGCTGGGGATGTTCTCTTTCTACATGCGGCGGACAATCCTGCACGCATTGTGCATGCAGTGGCTTTGGAGGCGCAGGCCGAGGGCGTCGCGGTGGGTCGGCAGCCGGATGGCGCGGAAGGGATGCGTCTGCTGGCGAGCCCAACCCCCGGCTTGGCCAATTCCCCGCTCCGGACTTCGAGCGTGGTCATCAACGAGATCTTCTATCACCCGCCCAAAGAGCAGCCGGATGGCGAGTACGTGGAGCTGTACAATTGGGGGAACCAACCGGTGGATGTCAGCGACTGGCGTTTGGTGGACGGCATCCAATTTACTTTCCCGGCGGGCAGCCGAATCCCGGCCGGAGGCTACGTCGTGGTGGCCAAGGACCCTCAGCGGTTCCAGAGTTATCAGGGCAGCCTCGAGGCCGGAACGCTGTTCGGTCCTTTCTCAGGCAATCTTTCCGGTCGCGGCGAGCGATTGGCTTTGGCGCGGCCGGAGTCGATCTCCATCGCGGGGATGGACTATCGGGGTTATGTCACCGTGGATGAGGTGACCTACTCCACCGGAGGCAAGTGGGGAGCCTGGGCCGATGGAGGGGGCAGCAGTTTGGAATTGATCACTCCTCACAGCGACCACTCTCTGGGTGCCAGCTGGGCGGATAGCGACGAATCAGGCAAGTCAGAGTGGACCCTGATCGAGCACACCGGCGTGCTCGACATGCCCCATCCCTCAATGTCCACGGCCGACCAGCTTCAGGTGATCCTCTTTGGCAAGGGCGAGACCTTGATCGATGATATGGAAGTATTGGTGAACGGCCAGAATCGTCTGCGCAACCCTCGCTTTGAAACCAATGCCTTGAACTGGGTGGGGCAGGGAACCCACAAGGCGACCGCCTGGCAGACCAACTCTGGCTTTAACGGCGGAAATGCCTTGCGAGTGTCTGCCAGTGATCGCGGCGACCAAGTCGCCAATCGAGTTCGCGGGGCGCTTACGCCGGCCATTGCCATCGGAAACGAGGTCACCCTACGTGGGCGTGCGCGGTGGTTGAAGGGGAATACCGATCTCCTGCTCCGACTGCGCAGCGGCATGCTCGAGGCTCCGGGCCGTCTCAACATTCCCACGGCGCTCGGTACACCCGGCAAGCGAAACAGCCAGGCGCGTCAGAATATCGGGCCGACCATTGTTGAGGTCGCGCACTTCCCGGTGCTGCCGCCGACCAACACCCCGGTGCGCGTGTCGGCTCGGGTCATGGACTGGGATGGCCTCGCTTCGGTGATGCTTCGTTACCGCATCGATCCGACCAATTTGCTCTTTGATGTGGAGATGAAGGATGATGGCGTCGGGGCTGACCTGGTGGCGGGGGACCAGATCTACTCGGGTGAGATTCCCGGACAGCGAACCGGGAAACTTGTGGCCTTCCGAATCGAAGCCACCGATCGAGCGGTGCAGCCGCTGAAGTCGGTATTTCCGCCGGCCGCCCCGCGTCGAGAATGCTTGTATCGGGTGGGTGAAACCATGCCGCGCAGCACCTTCGGTACCTATCGATTCTGGCTGACCCAGAGCAACCTCAACTACTGGAGCAGCCGGGAAAAGATGAGCAATGAGGAGGTGGATGCGACCTTTGTTTTTGGCACGAACCGGATTGTATACAACGCCGGAGCCCGTTACGCGGGCAGTTACTACACGGTTCCCACCTACGATACCCCGGTGGGCAGTCTGTGCGGCTATGACATCACGCTGCCGGCGGACAATCCGTTGCTGGGGGAGGACCATTTCACCTTCGATTATCCGATTCGCGACGATACCAACCAGCGCGAGCAGCTCATGTATTGGTTCTGCGAGCAATATGGACTGCCCAACATGTATCGGCGGTATGTGAACCTTTACGTCAACGGCAACCGCCGCGGGGCCATCACCGATGACATTCAGCAGCCGGATGGTAACACCCTGCGCGAGTTTTTTCCGGAGGACAGCGAGGGCCTGCTGCTCAAGACTGACTGCTGGGATGAGTTCGCCGACAGCGGCGATGCCATCGGGGGCAATAACTGCGTCCTGAACTCGTTGGAGGATTTCGTGACCAGCGATGGCGAGCGCAAGCTCGGGCGATATCGCTGGAACTGGCGGCCGCGCGCCGTCCAGGGTTCAGCCCATGACTTCACGCAATTGTTCACGCTGATCGATGCCATGACGGCTCCGGGCACGAATGCGTTCATCGCGGCGGTCAACTCGGTGGTGGACATTGAAAACTGGATGCGCACCTTTGCCATGAACGATCTGGCTTCCTTCTGGGATGCGTTCGGCAATCCCAATGCGAAGAACACCTATCTGTACAAGCCTGAACGCGATGGCTGGAAGCTCTACAGTTGGGACTTCGATGTCGGGCTGGGAGTGTTCAATGATCCGGTCGATAGCGCCCTTTTCCCGACCCTCGGCGATTCCTCGATGAATCGCATCTACGCCACTCCCGCGCTGCTGCGTCCTTATTGGACCGCCATTCAGGAGGCGGTGGACAGCTTCTTCATCTCCGGCCCGGGCACGGCCGTCGATGCCATTCTCGATTCCAAGTATGCCGCTTTTCGAACCAACTCGGTTTCCTTTGTGAACGGAAACCAGATCAAGACGTGGATCAACCAGCGGCGCGCTTACCTGACCAATGAGCTGCGCAAGGTGTCGCCCGCCTTCGCGGTGACCAGTCCCAAAGGGAGCCCCCTGTTGAGCTCCACCAACCGAATCTTCATTCGCGGCACCGCGTCGCCGGTCGTGAACTCGCTGCAGGTCAATGGTCGGGTTCTACCGATTCAGTGGAGCACGGTTTCCAATTGGAACGTCGAAGTGCTGCTGGTTCCGGGGGACAACACCCTGGTGGTGCAGGGCTTCGATCGCGTGGGTCGTTCGCTTCCGACTGCGACTGCCACGGTGAATATATCCTATACCGGTTCCCTGGAAGTGGCGCGAGAACACGTCGGCATTAGCGAGATCATGTTCCTGCCGTTGGTGCCTCGAACCGAGTTTATCGAACTCTATAACCAGGCGGAACGAACGACCTTCGACCTTTCGGGCTGGCGGATTGAAGGCGTCGATTTTGTGTTTCCAACCCCAACCTTCCTGAGCCCGGGTGAGTTTCTAGTGGTGGTGAAGGATCGAGTGTCATTTGGTAAAACCTACGGTTGGCATATTCCGATCGCCGGTGAGTTCGACGGCAACCTCAATCCCTTTGGAGAGACGTTGAAATTGGTGGAGCCGAGTCCGTCCAATTCGGTGGTCGACCTGGTTGCCTATGACGATGAGGAACCCTGGCCCGCCCGCGCCTCACGGCCGGGAGCTTCGATTCAGTTGATTGACCCGACTCAAGATCACCGGCGACCGGGCAACTGGGCGGCTTGGCAGGGGCAGGTCTCGGCATCCAAGGTCTCGGCCCTCACGCTGGGCAGCACTTGGCATTACGAGGATTCCGGCGCGGCCTTGCCGGCCGATTGGAAGATTCCGGGATTCGATGATTCCGGCTGGAACCAGGGTCCCGGCGTCTTCTATAACACGGTCGACGCTCTCACCGTACCGAAGACGACCCTGCTTAACTTCACCAATGCGGAGACCCAGGCGCGGGTGATTACGCACTACTTTCGGACGCAGTTCACCCTGCCGGATGCCTGGGGTTTAACGAAGTCGCGCTTGGGCGTGGTGGTGGATGATGGGGCCGCATTCTATCTCAATGGACAGGAGATCTATCGTCGTCGCCTGCCGGCGGGCACCCCGGGGCCGGGGACGTTGGCCAATGCCACGGTGGCGAGGGCGGTTCTGGAATCCCCCGTCACGCTGGCGCTGACCAATCTGGTGGCGGGTGAAAACCTTCTGGCCGTTGAAGTGCATCAATCCGCCTCGAATAGCACCGACGTGGTCTTTGGCTTGAACTTGTTTCTGTTCCCCACGCCATCCCAGGGTTCCAGCCCAGGAGAGCCAAACCGTTTTAACCGCTCATTGCCGGCTTTCCCGGGCGTCTGGCTGAGCGAGGTGCAGCCGCAGAACGTTACGGGCTTGGCGGATGGGGCTGGGGAGCGAGATCCATGGGTTGAGCTCTACAACGCCTCGGCGACCGCGGTGGACGTGGGGGGGATGTATCTTTCGGATGATCCCAACCAGCTTCAGCGCTGGAAATTCCCGGCCAACACCGTCCTGGGCCCAGGCCAATTCCGATTGGTCTGGCTGGACGCTCAGCTGGGGCAGAACACGCTTACGGAGCTGCACGCGAGTTTTCGACTTCCGACAGGAGACGGTGTGCTGGTCCTCTCGCGGGATTTGGAGGATACGGTGCAGATTGTGGATTCGCTGCGTTATAGGGGAGTGGGTGTTGATGAATCTTACGGCCGCTTTCCGGCCGATGCCGTGGATCGCAGCCAGCGCTTTGCTTATCCGACGCCCTCCGCGCAGAACAGCAACGCCAGTCGTCCGGCCGTTTTGTGGATCAATGAATGGCTGGCGGGCAACGGGGGCAGCCTCGCGGATCCCGCTGATGGCGATTTCGAAGATTGGTTTGAAATCTACAATGCGGAGAGTACCCCGGTCGATCTTTCAGGCTACACGCTTACCGATACCTTATCAGCCCCGGGCAAGTTTGTGATTCCGGCGGGGGTGAGCATACCGGCTCGTGGGTATCTGCTGGTGTGGGCTGACGAGGAAACCTCCCAAACCAGGGCGGGAAGCGATCTGCACGTCAACTTCAAGCTGAGCGGAGGCGGGGAGCAGATCGGGCTGTTCGCTCCGGATGGACGTCGGGTGGATGCCGTGTTGTTCGGAGGGCAGACCGACGACGTCAGCCAAGGGCGATCGACCGATGGCGCTGCTCCACCGTATGTGTTCTTTACGTCACCGACGCCGCGCGCGGCGAATCAGAGCGGTCCGGTGCATCCAGCGATTCAGATTGTGAGTGTGGAGAGCGATGCCTCGGGAGCGGTCACGCTGACTTGGAGCGCGCGAACCGGAGGGCAATACCGCGTTCTCAGTTCGGATGATTTAGGTGCTGCAGTCTGGAACGCGACGGCGGTGGTGACCGCCTCAGGAGCGCAAGGCCAGTTCCGCGACACGGAAGCCGCGCAACGCTCGCGACGGTTTTATCGCATCGAGTGGGTGAGCGGGCCGTGACGGCCTTTGACGGGAATGGGGCCTGGAGTTCTCTCAGGTAAGCGTTGTGGCTTGATGCGGCGTGAAGGAACAGCGGTGTCGTGCCCTAAGCATTACCCACAAGTTCTTCGACCAAATGTTAGAATCCCAAAGGGATTCCGGCTCAAAGCCCAGGGTTGGCGCGACGCAGGAGCGCCTACCCTGGGTTAGTCGTGGTTTT
>JAEUHE010000118.1 GCA_016793885.1 Verrucomicrobiales bacterium | reverse complement strand
TTCACCGGCGTCACCGTCAGCGTGAACGATCGGGTAGCCGTCCCTCCGTTCGCGTCACTCACTGTCAGGGTCACCTGCGCGGTTCCGGATTGGTTGGCCACCGGATCCACCCTCACCGTCCGGTTGGCCCCACCGCCGCCGAACTCAATCCGGTTCACCGGCAGCAGGCCCGTGTTCGAGCTCGTCGCCTGCAGCGTCAACGCGCCCGCCGCAGTCTCAATGTCACCCACCATGAACGGGATCGCCCCCGTCGTCTCGTCCTCCTCGATGGTCGGCGAGCCAATCGCCGAAATGGTCGGCAGATCATTCACCGGCGTCACCGTCAGCGTGAACGATCGGGTAGCCGTCCCTCCGTTCGCGTCACTCACTGTCAGGGTCACCTGCGCGGTTCCGGATTGGTTGGCCACCGGATCCACCCTCACCGTCCGGTTGGCCCCACCGCCGCCAAACTCAATCCGGTTCACCGGCAGCAGGCCCGTGTTCGAGCTCGTCGCCTGCAGCGTCAACGCACCAGCAGAAGTCTCAAGGTCACCCACCATGAACGGGATCGCCCCCGTCGTTTCGTCCTCCTCGATGGTCGGCGAGCCAATCGCCGAAATAGTCGGTAGATCGTTCACCGCATTCACGGTGACGCTAAAGGAGGTCGATGCACTCCCGCCGATGCCGTCAACAACCCTCAATGTCACGTCGACGGCTCCTGATTGATTGGCCAAGGGCGTTATCGTCACTGTTCGATTGGCCCCCCCGCCCCCCAGCACAATTCTCCCCACGGGCACCAACCCAGGGTTCGAGGTAGTGGCGGTCACCGTCAAGGCACTGGCCGGGGTCACAGCATCCGCCACTGTAAATCCAATCGGCCCGGTCGAGTTGTCTTCGTCGATGGTACGTGGACCGATGGAGCTGATGGTAGGAGGTTCGTCGGCAGGGCCAGTGGAACGAGGGGCAAGGGCCACGTCATCGACCTTGAAAGTCGCAGGCCCCCCTTCACTGCTGATCATCAAGGTGCAGGCCGCCTGGGTGGGCGAATACGGGACGGATACCGTCTGCCACCGCCCCGTCTGAACCAGGGAGATCGACAAGTCGGGCGCCTGATCCGGACGTCCGATACCGAGCACAGCCCGCCCTCTCTCAATATAAACTCTCGCCGTCAGATCGTACTCCCGTCCGGGAACCAATGTCAGGTTCTGGCCAATGCCGTCCTGGCTGCCTCCAGCCACGACTCGCTGCAGGCTCACTCCCGGTATCAGTCCACCCTGAGCCAACTGAAGACGCGAGCCCGACTGCGACCTTTGAAACCAGCCCAGGCCGAGCTGGTTGGTAATGCCCCCGCCGATGATGGTGTCAAATCCGCAGTCGAATCTTCCGTTCGCCACAAAGTCATTCACTGCTGCCACCCTCGCGTTGATGGGAACGACCGGGGAAGCGACACCCAGGTTACCGCTGTCATCTACAGCCCGCGCCCGAAGTCCATAAGAGCCGGCGCTGCAAGGGGTGAAGCGATAAGTCCACGCCTGGCGACCGACCGCCGGATGCCAGCTCGCACCTCCATCGGTGGACACTTCGATCGCGGCCACCCGGCCTCCAACGTCGGCAGCGGTCCCGGAAACGACCACCGTATCCTGCACCGTCACAAAACTCCCGTTCGCAGGTCCGGTCACCTGGGCCGTTGGCGGAGTGAAGTCGGTGGATCGAGTAGCCGGACTTAGCCCCGCGAGAAGACTGCCCGGTTGAACATTCATGTCCGCGAACAAGTTTACAATGGCCTGTTGCAGCCGCGGGTCCGCCGGAGCGGGAGCCTGATTATAAAAGCCTGCCAACGAGCGCTGGAGACGCATGGTGCCAGCGGAGAAGACGAGCGCACCGCTGGCGGCTCGGTAGAGGGAGAGATGATGCATCGCCGACGCCGTGCCTAACTCGAAGCTGGAGCTATCCTGATTCGTCACATCCGTAGTCGAGAGATAAAACAAACCCGGCGGGCGAAACCCGTTGTCGACATCACCGTCCAGCTCATAGCCCAGCAACCCATCGAAAACCACCGACTCGCCGGCCGTCAGCGCAGCGACCGACGTATTCCTCCAAAAACGCAACTTACCGTCCGGCTCGGGAACCTCCAAGGAGAACTCCGTGTGCGTTGGGCGGGAGGTAAGCAGGCCGGTCGTGGCGTTCTCGGGCTGATAGCCGTCATAGAGCGGCGGACCGAATTGCGGATCCCGAAACAGCCCGGTGGATACTCCAGGCAGCGGATCCAGCTTCGGCCCTTTTCGCTCCTTGTAGACCACCATGGTGTGATGGTCATCCTCCCAGCGAATCTTCCAGAAGGCGGTGTTTCCTGAGAAAAAGGCCAGGTTCACTCCGGCATCGCGGGCTGCCTCGATGTTCACTTTCTGCTGAAGCGACCAGTATTCGTCGTGGCCACTGGTCACAAACAACCGGTGATTTTTCATGAGTTCGCCGCGACGATCGCTGTCCCGACCGGTGGTGTACGAAACATCAAACCCATTCGCTTCGAGAAAACGAATCAGCGGATACTCCTCACCATAGCGCAACACATTCCCGACCGTGTTGTCCCCCACGATCTGCGTGTACGGCGCCACCGAGTTGGTCAACACCCAGAGATGCGGTCGACGATAAGACACCTTGTAGGCGCGCGGGTTGAACAAATCGTAAACACTATGGCCATCCATCGCGCGCTCGGGAGGAATAGTCCCACCATAATACGCGGGACCGTAATTGTAGGCTTGCCAGGTGGTGTCGGATGTCTGGAGAAGAATGTCCGAACTCCGCGCGTCGTCACGAACGACGAAAAAGATGCCGCAGGAGATCCCCGTGTCCCGCCGCCGGACCTTGGCCATGAACAGGCCCGACACCAAATTCGCCGGTGTGTTCCAGGTCCAGGAAGGGATCCAGTTTCCACAATCGATCAGACGGGCAAACTGCCGGGCATCGGTCGCCGGATCCAGGGACGGGGTCGCGGTCTCAAGGCAAGCGGGCTGATCCACGGAGGTGCCAGCGAAGCGGGCCACCTCTCGCGCACCCCGTCCCTGATAATAACCAAGTCGGTAAACCACCAGATCATACAAGATCCCCGAATCGGCCGGGGTCTGCACGTAGAAGGTGATCGGCTCTCCCTTGTTCACGCTCACCTCGCTGGTAAATCCGCGAATGGTGGGAACCGAGCTGTCAGGGTTCCAGACGGAAGGCAACGTCCCAGGAAGCAGGTTCTCCTCGACTATTGGATTCGAAGACTGACCTCGAGCATCCTCATAGCCAGCACCCAGCAACGTCACCAGAGCGAGCACCACCAAACTCCGCCACAGGCCGAAAATTCGCGGCGCACGGAGGCCGCGGGATGAACAGTTCGCGTGTTCAAGGTGTTCCTGGGAGGCAGAATTCCCAAACGGGGTCAGCGAGAGTACACGAACCCTGTGGGAGTCGGAAGAGTGGTTAACCTTCATGAGTGAGTGAAAATTAGAAGGACCCTCTGGCAAGAATCGAGCAAAATCTGATGTCCGTAGACCGCCACTGACGGTGACGGTTGGATGACAGGCCCGGCGGGAACAGCGCCCTTCACTTGGATCGGGCGGGACAGGAGGAAGGCCGACCGGAAACGCATTCTGGATAGGTGATGTGGTATTTCGGATATCCCTCCAAGCTTGCCGCACTCCACGCAATCCTTCACAACAGGAACCACTCAAACCCAACCCGAACTATGAAACCACGCCGCCCACTCGATGGCTCCTCTACCGGAAGATCCCTCGCCTCCCGAATCCTAAGGACCAAGTTCTCCTTCGCCTTTGCCGCTGGCCTGGGAGTCTGGCTCCCGACCGCCTACGGGGAAGTCATCATTGACCTCGACTCCACCCAACTCAGCATCGGACCGCTCCAAGCCTGGCCGAATTCCGGAACCGTGGGAGGAGAATTCACCTCCGCCGGAGGCACTACCCCGGAAGTAAGCGCTATCCTGGGGGTACGAGGTGTCACCCTGGTCGGAGCCGATACCCATTACGTGGGTCCGAACACAACTCTCGCCGCCCAGGGCAACCGAAGTCGGAGCGTCGAGGCCTGGATCTACGACGACGCTCCGCAGGACGGCGGGGTGATCATCTCCTGGGCGAGGCGAGGTGGACCTGACGGCAGCAACGGGACTCTTCTTCACGGCACGAACCCCGCGTTTGGGGCCGTCGGACAGTGGGGCGCCGGTGACATGGGGTGGAATGAGAAGATCGCCTTCGGCCGCTGGACCCACATCGCCTACTCGTTCGATGCGACAACTCAAAAAGGCACCGTTTACTTCGATGGGAAGATCGCCAACACCAAAGAATTTGCCCCTGGAGTCATCAACGCCCACGCGACCGACGAGGCTGGCCAACCGGTGCCGTTTCGCCTCGGACGTCAAACCACCGCCGCCGGCTTGCTGAGCGGCGCGGACTTGCCCAGCAACATTACCGTAGGACGCGTGCGCATGCACGATGTAGCGCTCACCGAGGAACAAATCAGGGCCAAGTTCTTGGAAGAGAAGCCGAGCTTTGAAATCGACTCGGATGGAGACGGCGCTGCCGATTGGTTTGAAGTGCTCCACGCCCTCAACCCCAATGATCCAGCCGACGGGGCACTGGACGCCGACTCGGATGGCCTGTCGAACGCAGAGGAATTCCGAGCCGGAGCCAATCCGACCATACCTGACACCGATGGCGATGGAATTGCGGACGCGGCCGAAGTCAACCGCAAGGTGAACAACCTCGCGGCGCCCACCGATCCGGCCAAGGCCGATACCGATGAGGACGGTTTGGGGGATGCCGTGGAAACCGGCAGCGGGACATTCACCGACGCTTCCAACACGGGGACCGACCCGCTGAAAAAGGATACCGACGGCGACGGCTTTGACGATGGACGTGAAGTGGCCAGCTTCACCAACCCGACAGACTCGAACAGTTTTCCCCGAGCCGACCGTGGCCCCTTTGTTGAGTTGGATGCTACCACCCTGGAGGCCGGCCCGCTGACCGAGTGGCAAAACACCGGCCCCCTGGGGGGAAGCTTTGTGGCCGCCGAAGGCGCCGCCGCGAACATCGAGACCGTCGATGGGGTGAACGGAGTTAACCTCGACGGGGGGGTAAATTACTACACCGGGCCCGCAGTTCCCTCCGTCCTAACGGGGGACAGCGCCCGATCCATCGAGGCGTGGATCTACAACCCGGCCGCCGCGGACGAAGAAACGATTGTTGCCTGGGGACGCCGCGGCGGCGGCGACGGAACCAACCTCTCTTTCAATCACGGAACGAACCCCGCCTATGGCGCCGTGGGACACTGGGGCGCACCTGATTTGGGATGGGATGGAAAGCTGGCGGTAGGACGTTGGACCTATGTGGTCTACACCTACAACCCTGTCAACAAAACCACTTCCGTCTATTCCGACGGAGAACTGGCAAGTTCCGAGGTCAGCGGCCCCCTCAACACTTGGGGAGTTGATACCGCCGGGCAACCGCTGCCCTTCCGGATTGGCTCACAAAACGAACCGAACGGCACTCCCACCACCAACCTCAGAGGATCGCTCAGCCTGGCCCGTCTCCGCATTTACGACCGGGTGCTCGACTCCACTTTCATCCGATCCAAGTTCAGCGAGGAGCGACCGCAGCTCTGGGCGGATACCGATCGTGACGGTATTCCCGACTGGTATGAGCTGCGCTACTCCTTCCTGGATCTGAACGTGGCTGGGGATGCCGTCCTCGACGCCGACAACGACGGCCTGAACAATCTCGGGGAGTTCAGAGCCGGAACGCTTGCCGACAATCCGGATTCCGATGGCGACGGAGTGACCGATGGCGCCGAGGTGAACCGTCAGGTGAACAATCAAGCCGCCCCCACAAACCCGCTGAAGTTCGATACCGACGGGGATGGCTTGGGCGACCGTGCCGAGACCGGCACCGGCCTTTTGGTAGATGCCCAGAACGCCGGATCTGACCCCTTGAAACCGGATTCCGATGGCGATTCATTCGATGACTTCCGCGAGGTGGCCAACGGTGCCGATCCCAACAAGGCCTCGAGCACCCCTTCCCCAACCCGCGGCCCCATCGTCTACGTGGACGCCGCCGCGCTCGAGCTGGGCACGCAGACCGAATGGGTCAACCAAGGTCCTCTCGGGGGCAGCTTCGTAGCGCCTCAGGAGGCCCCCGGAGTCGTCGAGGAGATAGCCGGAATGCGCGGCCTGACGCTGGACGGCTCCGCCGCATTCTACACCGGACCGGCGACCCCTCCGTTCATCGCCGGGAACAACGCCCGTTCTATCGACGCCTGGATCTACAACCCATCGCTGGCCGACGAAGAGACGATTGTGGCCTGGGGCCGTCGGGGCGGGCCGGATGGTTCGAATCTCTCGTTCAACCATGGAGCCAACACGACCTTTGGAGCCGTGGGCCATTGGGGCGGAGCAGATGTCGGCTGGAGCGGCCGAGTGGTGGCCGGCCGATGGACCCATGTCGCCTACTCGTACGATCCTCAATCGCGAACCGCTAAAGTGTTCTCCGAGGGGAGCGTCGCCACGACCAAGGTGACCGGGGCACTCAACACCTGGGTGCTGGATACCGCCCAACAACCCCTGCCCATTCGGATCGGATCTCAAAATGATGACAACGGAGCCCCAACCAGCGCCCTGCGCGGCTCGATGACGATCGGAAGGCTGAGGATCTATGACCGCACCCTTAGCGACGGGGAGGTCAAGGGCCTCTTCAGCCTGGAACGCAAAAGTTACTCGGTTCCGAATGACCTCACCCTCGCGCTGGGTCCCACCCCCGCCGAATTTACCCTCCAGTGGGTGCCAGTGGATGGCCTGAGCTATGAGGTCCAGCAATCAGGCAATCTGGTCGACTGGACGCCTTTGGCTTCCGGCATCACGGCCGGCAGCTACACCGGCGTTCGCACTCCGGAGGCGACGGGACCGCAGTTTTACCGCCTGGTGGTCCAATGAACCGCGATCAGCAAGCCCGCTGATGGGGCTTCTAGGATCGGCTGCATTTCCCGGGCCAACCCCGGTAGGCCGAAGGAGTGCAGCCGATCCATTTCTTGAAGGTGCTGGAGAACACAAAGGGGTTCCGATAGCCGACCGTCGTCGCAATGGTTTCAACCTTCTCCTGAGTGGTGGATAAAAGCTCGGCCGCGCGTCGCATACGCAGGTAGATGACTTGGTGCATGGGGCTCCGATGAAAGGCTTCCTGAGATCGCCGTCTCAGGAGTTCAATCCCACAATGCGCCGACTTCGCCAGCTTTTCCAGGGACCAAGGCTCCGCTAGGTTTTCATTCACGCGCTCCCACAGCGCGGTAAAAGTGGGGTCCGCCGACTCAGGTTGAGCGAATCGCTTCAGGTACCCGTCGATGAGATGCACCCAGGCGGTGGCGTGAGAAACCGCGCCTCCGTCACGACACTCACAGAGAAGTCCCTGGATAGCGTGCCTCAGGGGCTCTGGATCGAAACGGGCCAGGCGAGGGGAGGCGGAACGGACCTCCAAATGGTCCGGGGGGCAGCACACCCAGCAGAATCGCCAAGGAGCCCGCCCAACAGCGTGAAAGGCGTGAAACATGTGCGGCGGAAGCAGACATCCGTGACCCGAGGGAACCGATTTCCAGGAACCGTCGATAAAAACGCGACCCTCACCGGCGAAGACCGCGAGGAAGAAAATGGTGGTCTGGCATCGTCTTACGATTCGATACGGAACACGAACCTCCGATATGCCCACGTGGAGAAGCCCTACCCGGTCCAAAGCGACCTGGCGGGCAAATCCTTCTAGCCAGGGACGAGGTTCGGCGGCGACCGAACAAACCCCCACAAACTTGGCGCGAGAACCCGGAATCGTGGCATCCTGACTCAGGGACAAGAGAGGTTCCGAGGTGGCGGAGTGGATCATGGCAGGCAAGCCTCCGAAGACAAAGCCTCGAGCCGCCAATTCGGCCCCCAACACCCCCACGCCGGCAGCCCGCGCTCATAGCTGGAAGGGAGATCGTTGTCAGCCTGAGCTGACTGGCACTTCTTCTCCATGTGAACGTATCGTTAACAACAATCGACAGGTCCCGGTCACGCTAGCTCAGCCATGGCCGCGAGCAAGGGTTCTTTTTCTCGCCTCTTAGGAAGTCCAGCCCCCCAAAAATCAGCGGCAACCACACCAAATTTCTTGAATTAATCTCCAAATCGGTGCGTCATCCCCCATAATCTATGTCTACCCCTGACCATCCGGTGACCACGCGACGTGGCTTCATCAAAACTGCCGGCGCCGTCGCCGCCACCTCCGCGCTTGCGGGAGTGGTGTTGCCGCACGTGCACGCCGCTGAGAACAACACGATTCAAATCGCCCTCATCGGTTGCGGTGGGCGCGGCACCGGTGCGGTCGGAAACGCCCTCGCCACCAAAAAGGGTCCGGTGACGCTGAGCGCCATGGTGGATGTGTTCGAAGATCGGCTGGAGAACAGCTACAGCACTCTTAAGAACAAATTCAACGACCGCGTCGACGTCCCTCAGGACAAGCGCTTTATCGGGTTCGATGGCTATAAACAGGCCATGGATTCCATGAAGCGAGGCGATGTGGCCATCTTCACTACTCCCCTCGCCTTCCGCTGGGTCCACTTCCAGTATGCGATCGAAAAGGGGCTGAACGTGTTCATGGAAAAGCCGGTGACCGCGGACGGTCCCACCAGCCGCCGCATGCTGGAGTTGGCGGAAAAAGCCAAGGCTAAGAACCTGAAAGTCGGTGTCGGCCTCATGTCCCGCCACGCCCGCCATTTGCAAGAGTTGCACAAGCGGGTGCAAGACGGTGAAATTGGCGACGTCCTGCTAATGCGTGGCTACCGCATGCACGGACCTGTGGCCTCCGCCTTCTCGAAGCGCTGGCCAGGCAAACCCAGCGAACTGCTGTGGCAGATCTCTCGCTTCCACAGTTTCCTCTGGGCGAGCGGCGGCTGCTACAGCGACTTTTACATCCACCATATCGATCATCTGTGCTGGATGAAAAACTCCTGGCCCGTGAAGGCTCACGGACTAGGCGGTCGACACTACCGCAACAGCCCAGAGGGCGATCCCTGGGTCGACCAGAACTTCGACTCCTACGCCGTCGAATACACCTTCGAGGACGGGTCCAAGTTCTATATGGACGGACGCTGCAACACCGGCGCGCATCCGATGTATTTCAGCCACGTCCACGGAACTAAGGGCATGGCCGTCGCTGCCAAGACCGGCGACTATAATGGCCCCTCCAGCATCCACCTGGGACAACTTCCCACCCGCGAAAGCACACTGTGGCAATCCAAGGTCGATCCGAGCGAAAACGATCCCTACCTGAATGAGTGGAACGACCTGATGGACGCGATTCGGAACGATAAGCCCTACAACGAAGTTCCCTTCGGCGTGCAGGCGAGCGTTGTCACCTCCATGGGCCGCATGGCCGCCCATACCGGTCAGGAGATCCGCTACGACGACATGCTCAACCACCCCCACGAGTACGCTCCTGGAATCGACAAGTGGACGATGGATTCGCCTCCCCCGGTCACCTCGGACGCCAACGGCCTATACCCCGTCCCCATGCCGGGCGTGAAGAAGGATCGGGAATACTAAGCGACGACCCTCGACCAAGACCTTACCGCATCGCCTCAAGCCATCCCGATCAGGGATTACTTGAGGCGATTTTTTGTGCCCACGACCCGGCCCGCACTACAACTGTAGAAACGTGCCTCCCCGGACGTTCCCCCAGCCCCCGAGCACCGCGAGCACAGCTTGCATCCCTCCGTGAGCCAAAGTATTCATCAACCCGGTCGCGTGAAGGAAATCTCACCCTGCCTGTGCCCTTAACCCAATTAGTCCCTGTCCCCCAGCATCGGTCGCTTGGAAAGCGACCGGCACAAGCCCTTCAAATCGCCGCTTCAAGCCCTCCCGCCACCCGTCGTTCGTCCCCGGAAAAACGCCTGCCACGACGAGGTGCGCAGGCATGAACGAGCCGGTCGCCAAACCCATCCACACGGTCCCGGTTCGCGATTTGGTCGAATTCGTCCTGCGACGGGGTGATCTTGCGGTGGAACGCCAGTTCGTCGGTTCCGATCGTGCAATGGCAGGGATCCGCGGACACCAGAAACTCCAGCGCAGCCGTCCCTCCGAGTACCAAACCGAGGTCTCAGTCGAACATCACATCGACGCCGGCGAATTCATCCTGCACATCCGTGGCCGCATCGACGGCGTGCTACCAGGACCACTTGAGACCTTGATCGAAGAGATCAAGACGGTAGTAGGAACATCTGATCCGGTCGCTCATCCCTTGCACTGGGCTCAGGCCAAGATCTACGGCTTCCTCTACGCCCAGCTGGGAAATCCCCATCCGATCGTCATCCAACTCTCGTATCTCAACCTGGAGACCGATCAAGTGACCGAGTTTCGGCAGACGCTCACCGTGGCCGAACTGTCCTCGTTCTTCACCGAAACCACCACGCTCTACGTGGATTGGCTTCGGATTCAGCAGCGCTGGGAACAAACGCGCAACCAGTCCATTCGCGCGCTGACCTTCCCATTCCCGGCCTACCGATCTGGACAGCGGGAACTCGCAGTTGCCGCCTATCGCACCGTAGCCAAGGGTGGACGGTTGTTTCTCTCGGCACCAACCGGCATCGGAAAGACTCTCTCCGTGCTGTTCCCAGCCGTCAAAGCTCTCGGCGAAGGCAGGCTCGAACATCTCTTCTACCTCACCGCCCGAACCGTTGGCCGCACCATCGCCGAGAAGGCGGTCTCGGACCTGCGCCAGAGCGGGCTGAAGCTCCGCTCCGTAACTCTAACAGCCAAGGAAAAGGTCTGCGTGCGGGACGGCCATCCCTGCGATGCACTGACTTGCCCCCTGGCTATCGGCTACTACGATCGCCTGCGCCCAGCGCTCACCGACGTCCTCAGCCGGGAGGAGATCACCAGAGCCGCTCTCGAAGCAGTGGGGCAAAAGCATCAAGTCTGTCCCTTCGAGCTTTCACTGGATACTGCAGTCTGGGCGGACCTGGTCATCTGCGACTACAACTACGTATTCGATCCCCAGGCCTACCTACGTCGATTCTTCGAAGAAGAGTCCGGGGATTACGCCTTCCTCGTGGACGAAGCCCACAACCTGGTCGACCGCGCCAGAGATATGTTCTCCGCCGACCTGGACAGCCAGGAACTCCAGGAGGTCAAACGCGCGGTCAAATCAGCAGCTCCGCGCTGCGCACGGGCGCTCAACCAACTCTACAAGGCACTGCAAAACTTCGCCGATCCCGAGTTCCGCTACCCCGACGATAGCGACGAGCTGGACCCGGCACTGGAGTTGGACCTCTTCCCGACGCACACTTCCCCTTCCCAACCGGGCACCCTGCCCGCTCGTCGCTGTGAGGCCTTTCCTCCAGGGCTTATCAACCCTCTGGACAAAGCGCTCCTGGAGGCAGAGAAGTGGCTCGTGCGGAATCAGCCTGCCGAGTTCCGTGAGAGATTGCTGGCGCTTTACTTCCGCCTGAGGGCATTCCGCCGCACAGCCGAACTGTACGACGACCACTTTGCCACACTCCTCGACGAGGGAGGGCCGGCGATGAAGATTCGACTCTTCTGCATGGACCCGTCAGCTCTGCTCCGAGAAGCCATGACTCGAGGCAAGGCAACGGTTTTCTTCTCCGCCACCCTCACTCCCATCGACTATTATCGCCATCTGCTCGGCGGTGCGATGGAGGATCGGGTAGTCCAACTCGGATCACCCTTTCCTCCCGAAAACCTGAGTGTACTGATTCACGACCGAATTAACACTTCCTTCAAAAAGCGAGCTCACTCCATTTCGGACGTCGTCGCCGCTATCGCGACCCTGGTGCGGGGACGTCGCGGAAACTACCTTGTCTACTTCCCTTCCTATCAATACCTCAGCGACGTCCTAAACCTGTTTCAGATCAACCATCCCTCCATCCGGTTGGTCACCCAGCATCCCGGGATGACCGAGCTGGAACGCCATCATTTCCTCGCGTCCTTCTCCGTTGAGCACGATGAAACTGTCCTGGGCTTTGCGGTTCTGGGTGGCGTGTTTGGAGAAGGGATCGACCTCGTGGGCGAACGGTTGATTGGAGCGATTATCGTAAGCGTGGGCCTTCCCCAACTCTGCGCGGAGCGCAATGTCATCCGTGACCACTTCGAACAACAGAACGGCTCGGGCTTTGAGTATGCTTACACGTTCCCCGGTATGAATCGGGTGCTGCAAGCCATCGGGAGAGTCATCCGATCCGAAACCGACCGAGGCATCGTGTTGCTGATCGACTCACGGTTCTCCGAACCTCGCTACCGTCAACTGTTCCCGCCATGGTGGCATCCCGTGCGAGTCACCGACACCCCATCTCTTACCCAAGCGGTGGAATCAGCCTGGCTGGGACTCCGTTAGAAATTCCGTCCCCTCCCTGTAGGAGACGCTCGTCACGCCGTAGCTCCCCGCGAAGGCGGAACGTCAGTCTTCGGGCCGCAGGGGGATCCACCGCCTCACGAAGACTCGTCCCCCTACCGGGCGGACAATCTGCTTGAACAAACCGGGGCTGATCTTCGTTAAATCTAGACCATGAAACGCCATTTGATTCCCCTCGCTCTGGTCGGGTTATCGCTCTCGTTTGCCACCTCGCAAGAGAAGCCGCACGACGGCTTCGTTTCCATCTACGACGGCAAATCCCTGTCCGGCTGGCATATCAGCGCAAAAACCGGTCACAGCGCCGTCAGCAAGCATCAGACGGGCGGCAAGTGGGTCATCGAGGACGGGGCGATTGTAGGTTCGCAGGACATTAAGGGAAACGGTGGCATCATCATCACCGACGAGCAATTTGGCGACTTTGAGGTGAAGCTGGAGATGAAGAATGACTTCGGTCCGGACAGCGGTCTATTCCTGCGCAGCACGGAGGACGGCAAAGCCTGGCAAGCCATGATCGATTATCATGCCGGTGGAAATCTCATGGGCATCTACGGCGAGGGACTTGGGGGGACTCCGCACGTGAGGAACTTCAGCTTCACAGACAAGGTGACGGAGATTTCCGATAAACCGACCGGGGTGCCGCCCGTGGCTCTCCCCGTTCTTCCTCAAGCGTGGCCCTATTTTTGGCGGCATGGCCAGTGGAACGAGCTCCGCGCCCGGATTGAGAACAATCCCCCGCACATCACCACCTGGATCAACGGTGTGAAGATCATGGAATGGCAGGAGAAGGAAATCCGCCATCCCGCCAGGGGCGGCATCGCCCTGCAAGTCCACGGCGGGGGCGATCACACCCAAGAGTTCGTGCGCTATCGCAACATTCAAGTCAAACGCCTGGATCAGAAACATTGATCAGGAACGGAAGACTAAAACCGACAGGCTGCTAAGGACGTCGACGATCCGCTGTGAGCCGCTGGATGAGATCGCTGACAGAGTGCATATCGCTAGGCTTGGAAATGACCTCTGCCACACCCGCGGCCCGCGCGCTCATTTTGAGCTCCTCGGTGAGGTGTCCCGAACAAAGTACGATTGGGATACCGGGTCTTACTTGGGACAGCTCTGCCGCCGCCTGCAATCCGGAGATACCGGGCATATTGAGATCCGTAATCACTACATCCACCTCGCCGGCATGCTGGCGAAAGTAACCAATGGCTTCCGAAGGACGCGTGAATCCAGCCACTCGATACCCCAGCCGATCCAGCATCCGCTTGGCCACCGCGACTAGAGGCTCCTCGTCGTCTAAAAAAAGAACATGCTGACCGCCCCCTCGTCCGGGGACGGGCTTCAGCGTCGCCGCATTCGCCACGGGAACCGAAGCGGCCGGAAAATAGAGCTGAAACAGTGTACCCCGACCGACTCGGCTGCTCACCGAAATAGCACCGTCGTGGTCCTGGACGATTCCGTGCACCACGGAAAGCCCGAGCCCGCTCCCCTTTCCTTTCTCCTTGGTTGTGAAAAAGGGTTCAAAAATCCGTTCCAATACCTGGGGATCCATACCCTTGCCAGTGTCACTGACGGAGAGACAAACACAGGAGCCGGGCTTCAACCCCGCAATCCGGCTGGCGGAATGCGCATCCACCTCAATCCCTTGAAGCCTGATCTCGATCGTGCCGGGCTGGTCCTCCAGTGCATGCCAGGCGTTGGTGCACAAGTTCGCGATCACCTGATGCATCTGCGTCGGATCGGCCAGCACGGGTGGTGTGGCCGGATCAATGGAAGTCGTCAGCCGGACCGAAGCTGGAATGGTCGCGAGAAGGAAATTCACTGTCTCCTGAACAACGGGACCCAAATCGATCACCTGCTTATCCCGCGTCTGCTGGCGGCTAAAGGCGAGGATTTGTTGCACCAGACTTGTTGCCCGAACGCTGGCGCGTTCAATCTCCTCTAGATTGCCCTTCACCGTGCTCCCCGGAGTCAGATCCATCAGGCCCAAGTGCACATTGCCCAGGATAGCGGCGAGAATGTTGTTAAAATCGTGAGCCACCCCCGCAGCCAGCCGACCAACGGCTTCCATCTTCTGCGCCTGTCGAACTTGCTCTTCCAGTTGGCGCCGATCGGTGACGTCCAGGTGCATCACCACCGCGCCCAGCGGACGCCCCTCGTGGAGAGGTGTCACAACCATGCGAAACCAGCGTTCCTCCGCAGGCGAATGGCAAGGGTATTCCAGGGAAAAAGTCCCGAGCTCGCCACGTAACACTTGAAGAATCCCCTGAGCCGCGGTTTTCGATTCCTCGGCCCGAGCCCCATGTGATTGAGCGCACACCTCGATGTAGTTCTGGCCTACCGCATGATTGGGGCTAAGCAATTGATTGGCGGCCGCAAACCGCTTCCAGGATTCGTTGACCGACACGATCACACCTTCCAAGTCCAGCAGCGCGATGTGCGCCGGCAGCGCGTTGAGAATGTCAGCTTGGGCCTCCGCGAGACGCCGCTGGGTCTCCTCGCTCTGCAATAGCTTAAGCTCGGCAACCTTCCGCTCTCGAATATCCTCGAAAAACGCCAGCAGGTAATGCTCGTCCGAGAACGCAAAAGGAACCAGTCGACAGTGCAGCCAAAGATCCTTACCGAAGGAATTGATCGTCCGGATCTCTCGTTCACAGGACCGTCCCGAAGCCAGGACACCTAGCGCCGCGTTGAGAAGACCGGATCTCTCCCACCACTCGATCTCGTGAAAATTGTGTGTCTTCACATCCGCCACGCTGGGCACGTCCAGAACATGCTGGCTCGCAGCATTGGCGGTCACGGCCTCTCCGTTGGCTCGATAGGTGACGATGCCGAGCGGTGAACTCTCGATCAGTGTCTGGTTGAACCGCTGCGCATCCGCGATCTGTTGCTGGGTCCGTTTACGCTCGGTGAGGTCCTTTTCCAACGCACGGTTCGCCTCCTCCAACAGTAGCATCTTTTCCTCGAGCTTGCGGATCAGCGTCTCGCTGTACAGTTGCAGCAGTCCAGCGTCTCCTCCGAGAGGCGACACGAGCGACCGAGGGTCGGCGCTTGGAGAAGGAGGCTTCACGGCCCGAATGCGTGCCAGGAAATCGTCGGGTTCCGTCGGTTTGAGAATGAACGCGTCAGCTCCCAGGCTGAGGGCCAGCCGTTCGTCCTCGGGGTCAGTGTAGGTGGCCGTGTACACAATGAAGGGAACCGCCGTAAGCCGTCTATCGGCCTTCCAATGCCTGAGCAGGGTGTAGCCGTCCATCACCGGCATCAGCAGATCCGAGATGATGAGATCAGGGGTACGGAGACGAGCCTTGAGCAGAGCCTCGGCGCCATGGCAGGCGGTGTCCACCGTGTGACCATGACCCTTCAGTAGGGAGGCCAGATAGTAGCAGTTCTGCTCCTTGTCATCGACGATGAGGATATGGCTCATAGCGGTTCACTCCCGGGCACAGTGGCGGCGCTCAAACGCTGAACATCAGCGACAAACGTGTCTGGATTGATGGGTTTCTCGAGATACCCCGAGCAGCCGGCGGCAAGGGCCTTCTCGCAATCCCCCACCATGGCGTAGGAGGTAACCGCGATGATGGGGACGCTGCGCAGCGAATCGATGCGTCTCAGCGCCCGAGCTACCTCATAGCCATCCATGGCAGGAAGCTGAATGTCCAACAGGATCATCGCCGGGATTAAGCTGCGAGCCAGCTCGATCCCCCGCAACCCGTCCGACGCCGGCACGACCGCATAGCCGTGCCGCTCCAAGAGGAAGGTGGCGAGGTAGCGGTTCTGTTCATTGTCTTCGATGAGGAGAACAGTCTGTTTCATGGCTGGCATGGGTTACCCAGGGGGAGGACCACAGTGAAGTCGCTGCCAGTCTGCCAGGCGCTGCGAACGGCAATCTCGCCGCCCAACAAGGCGCACAGCCGGGAGCAGATCGCGAGACCAAGACCGGTGCCATCATGATGCCGGGTCATCCCGGTGTCCAACTGGCGAAAGGGTTGAAACAGGAGCGGCAGGTCGTCCGGCTTGATGCCGATTCCGGTGTCCGAGACAATCATCTGCACCACCGGACAGGTCGTAGAATCGCCAGAGCGGCGGAAATCCATAATCGTTCCGATCGTCAAGGAAACACGCCCCGCCTCCGTGAATTTAATGGCGTTGTTTAAAAGGTTCAGCAGGATTTGTTCAACACGACGTCGATCGCTGACCATGAAGGTAGGGCTGGGCGGCAAAACCACGGACAGGATCAAGCCCTTCTTCTCCGCGAACGGCCGCACGGAACCGACTGCACTTTCCACGACGCTCACCAGGTCGAAAGCCTCGTTGCGTACCTCCAGCTGCCCGGCCTCAATTTTGGAGATGTCCAGGACGTCGTTGATAAGCTCCAGCAAATGCCGCGCGCTGCCTCGAACCATCCCCAGTTGCTTGGATTGTTCGGGGTTCAAGGGCCCGGCCAACTCCTGAAGGATGATGCCCGTGAACCCGATGATCGAGTTCAGCGGGGTGCGCAACTCGTGAGACATCGTGGCCAGAAATGCGGATTTAATGCGGTCTGCCGATTCCGCTCGGGCGAGCGCGAGCTTCAGCTCGGCGGTCCGCGAGGTGACCTCCAGCTCGAGAGTTTCATTGATCACACGCAAGGCCATCTCAGCCGCCTTTCGCTCTGAGATATCGATACCCACCGCTACCAAACAGGTGGTTCCCTCGAAAACCACCCGCCTTCCAGTGAAAAAAAAGGGAACCGAGCGGCCGGAGCGGTCCAAAAACGGCAACTCGACCGAAGATTCGCCTCCGGCGAAGACCTCAGCGATATGAGTTTCCAACAGCGATCGTTCCGCGGGAACCAAAAAGTCCGATGGTTTCATTCGCGCGATCTCCTCCGCAGAATACCCGGCGATCGTTTGGAGATTTCTATTCCAGCGCAAAAGTCGGCCCCGATCATCCGCCAGGTACACTACCCCCGGCATGCTTTCAATCATCGAATCCGAGAACAACCTCTCGTTCCGTGCCCGGTCTTCAGCGCGCTGACGCTCTTTCTCCCGGGCCAAATGGTCGAGCGCGTAGGAAACATCAACCACCGCCTCCTTCAGCAGCGCTATCTCCCGATCTTGAAAAAAACCTGGCACCTTCGAATAAACATTCAGAACTCCCGCGACCTTGCCACCAAAGAAGATGGGGAAGGCCGCTGAGGTTCGGAACGCGCGCCGCACGATTTCCGCTCTCCACGGTCCAACCGCCGGATCGACTAGCAGATCATGGCAAATGAACGGCTCGCCAGTTCGCACGGCGATGCCCGAGGGGCCTCGGCCTTCGGCCCGATCGTCTGCATAAACCTCCACGGTCTGAATATAACCACTGTCATCTCCCGCGACCGCCACCGGAGTGATGCGATAACTTTCCGTTTCCTGCCATCCCACCCAGGCCATCCCAAACCCGCCCTCCTTAACCAGCACACCACAAAGTTTTTGGAACAGTTCGTCAGGTGTTTGAGTTCGAACGATGGCTTGGCTGATGTGGCTAAGGGCGGAATAGAGTCGATTCAGCCGCTCAATCTCCGCCTGCTGAGACTGAAGGAAGGTATATCCCTTCTCCAAAGCTCCAAAGGCCCGATGCATGAGCAGCAGCAGAAGAAGGGACGTGACGCCCACGAAGGCGAGACCTTTGTAGAGGCTCCATTGCACCAGTCGGGCCGGATCTGCCACCATCAAACCCATGATATGGTCGGAGAAGAGAATCCAGAGCGTCGCGAAAAGCGCGTAGCAGATCACGATCCAAGCCGCACGGGAGCGAAGCCGGGTGACTTGTTGGCGGTCGATCTGCATTGGCTGGACGTCGGAATTCATTGTGCCACAAGCCCCTTGTATCACCCAGCCGAAGGACGATCACTGTAAAAATGAGAGGAGTTCAGGGAATACATCGACCGCTTCCGCTGCATAAACGCTTCAGAATCAAACCTCCAAAAAAAATCAGATCCCTTAGCGAAGGATTTGGGAGGGTCGAGCGTGTTACAGAGTGAAATGAATATACTGAACAAACTCGTGCTACCGACTCTGATCCTCACCGCCATGCTGCACCATCCACCCGCCACCGCCCAAACCGCGACGGCTGGACGTCCACCCGAACCCCCTCCGACGGGGGGACCAACCCCCACAAAAAGGGAGTCTGTCGTGAGCGTGGACCTCGTCCTATTTGACCTGGACTTCAAAGGGGGAACCCCCGGAGAACTCGTGGAAGCCATCCAGAAGCAAACCAAACGACCACTCAACGTCATCATTCCGGATGATGGCGTGAACGACCGGATTCCCGCTCTCAAGATGCGGAATGTGACTGTTCGGGACTTGTTCCTGGCACTTGGGCAGGCGACCGCCACCGCGACACCAGTTCCGGGATCCAACGGAAGTTACAGTCTTCATCAGACTGCCTCCTGGTTTAAAACTCTTGGAAACGCGACTGACGACTCCATCTGGTACTATCAGTCCCCGAAGCCTGTCAGCGTCCCCAAAGCTCCTCCCCCGCAAGCGTGCCGATTCTACCAGCTTGCCGGGTATCTCGACCGCCTAACCGTGGATGACATCATTACCGCGGTAGAGACGGGCTGGAAACTGATGAATGATGGATCCGACAATCCTCATCTGACATTCCACCGCGAGACCAAACTGCTCATCGCAGTGGGAGGCCAGGAGAAGCTGCGCATGATCGATGATGTGCTTCAGCAGCTCAAAAACGTGCCCCGGGAGAAGGAGACATCGCCAGCACCGGCTAAACAGCCCTGATGTCTCTGGGATCCGACACATGGTTTGGGATCAAATCTCACAGACGGAATCTCGAGAATCGCTCACCCTGACGGCGATGGCAGACGAAAATCCTACCGATTGCCTTCAGGTCGAGCGCTTGACCTCGCGCATGGTGCGGAGCGAGGAGGATGCCTATCGTGAATTCTATCATGCCTACGCTCATCGTCTCTTCCGTTACCTCCTCGTGGTCACTCATGGCCACGAGGAGACGGCGAAGGAGGCGCTGCAGCAAACGCTGCTGCGAGTGGTTCGCAACATTCGTCGCTTTGATTCCGAGGAGGCGTTCTGGAGCTGGCTCACCGTGCTCGCCCGTTCCGCCGCGACCGACCAGGCGCGGAGGGGGCGGAGTTACCTCAATCTACTCCAAGGTTTTTACGAACAGTGGACCGCATCCGGGACCCATCCAGAGCCCGAACCCTCCGACCGTTTGAACGACCACGTTGATTCGAGTCTGGCATCCCTCTCTGAAGAGGACCGTCATTTGATCCATTTAAAATACCTTGCCCGCACCCCGGTGCGAGAGATCGCCGAGAAACTGAACACGACCGAGAAAGCAATCGAGTCCCGCCTCGTTAGAGTACGCCAGCGTTTGAAATCCGCCATCCTGGAAAGACTACAACATGAAACCACCGCCTGAACATAAGGACCTGCTGAAAGACATCCTGAGCCCCGAAGGTTCGCAGGATGATCAACTGCTTCAGTTGACAATCAAAGCGGTGAGAACCCACCGTAGGGTGCGACAGACCCAGCGTGTGGCCCTTGCCCTCGCGCTGGTTCTGACCGTCGTCGGCCTCCAGGTTAAGCTATCCCATCGTTCCAGCTTCCCCGGGCCTAGCCCGTTAGCGTCGACGTTGATGACCTCGAGGGAGGTCACGACGATCCCCCTACACCCGGCACGCACCATCGCTACCCGCCCTGGTTCGGTCGAGTTTGTGCAGTCGGTCCCAGGGTCCAGCGAACGGATCGCGACGACGCAAAAAAGCACTTCACTCCGCTACATCAATGATGAGGAGCTGTTGCTATTGGCGCAAAACCAAGGAGGGATCCTCGTTCGTGGAGAGGGCTCCCCAGCCCGGCTGGTTTTTCCCGAACGAATGCAAACGCCGTGAGAGCGTTTGTCGCGGCATTTCCTAAAATGGCGATCGACACCGGCGGGCCCAAGACAGCCCGTCAATCCCAGCCGATTCGCCGTCCAGCGTTCTCCTTCTCCAACCACGCCTGCAAGGGTGCGAAGTAATCTTTCATCGCCCGGGTGCTCAGATCCTCGCCGGTGGTCTCACGTAACAACGAGCGCCAGTCCCGAGTGCCGCCTGCGGCCAACATTGTCTTCAGAAACGAGCCCACCTCACGACTCCCCGCGTAATTGCAGGATTGTGGTGGTTGGCGAAGGATTTTTCGCGCGATGTGATCATGGAGTTGAAACTTAATTACCGTGGCGATCGCGTAACTGTAGTAGTAACACGGATTGTCGTTGATATGCGTTTTCGTGGCAGGATCGCACCATTCCTCCCCTCGACTGCCAGCTCCGTTCGGGGGTTCGACGCCTTGGAGCTCAGCGACGTGTTTCCACCAGCGCGCGTTCCACTCGCTGGCGGAAAGCTGATCTGCGTAGACGTCATGTTCCCAGTGCGTCATGGTCCCGCTGGCCCAGAACATAAAGGGAATCGCGTGGGCAAGGGCCGTATCCAGCAGCGTGGCACTGGTGTCTTCTTGGTAATCCGCCGGCAGAATCCCCATTTGTTTCAGATAGGGCGTTTGCCCAGCGGCCAAGGCGATCAACTCTCCGATTCCTTCGTGAAAGGCAGGATTGGCCCCAATTCTCAACAGCGGCGGGACCTCAGGTCTGGTATAAGCCATGAAGTAATATCCATGACCTAACTCATGATGCGCCGTGGTAAACCACCAATAGTTTGGTTCCACGCTCATGAGGGACCGGATGTCATCCTGCAGATCGACATGCCAACAACTGGCGTGGGAGTTTTTCTTTCGAGACTCGCCGGCGGCAGCTGGGAAAAGATCGCTCCGACTCCAGAAAGTAGTCGGCAATCTCGGGAAACCCAGCCCCACATAAAATTCCTCCGCGGTCTTGGTAATCCATTCGGGTGCCCGGTTCGTGAGGTAAGGATCGTAGTCCACCCCAGAGACCAGGCCGCTCCATTCTTGGGACCAACGATTGTTGATCCAATGGGCGGGGATGCGTTTGGGGACGGGTTGTCCATACTTCTTAGCCAGCCGGTATTTGGCCCAGGTATGCAGCTGAAGATAGAGCGGACGAAGTTCGCGAAGGAACTCATCGTTGAGCTTGAGCATTTCATCGGCGGTCATCTGATAGCTCGCCACTTGGAGGGCAAAATAGTCGGCATGGCCGAGCTCTTGGGCGCACCGATTGCGGAGGTCGCGAAGTTTAACCAGTCCCGGTTTGAGCGCAGGTCCAGTGAACTTACTCGCTTCCCAGGCGGCTTGGCGGGCCTTGAGGTCGGAGGATTTGGTCAAGACGCGGTCGAGATCATTGGCTAAACAGTTCGTGCCGCCCAATTGGAATTGGAACCCATTCAGGACAGAACTCTGCGCGGTTTCCGCGGTCACGCGAGCATTCACCAACCCTGGATTGGTCATGGGTCCCTCGGCCGCGTTGAGCAAGCAGCGGTCGAGTTGACGAATCTGCAGTTCCGTCAACTCCTTCCGGTGCGTCAGGAGCTCCCGCGCCTCGCGAATGATGGCGGGGTTGCCGTTGAAAGCCGCCCGAGCCTTCCCAGCCACCTCGGCGCCAGCGTCGTGAACCGCTGTGACGTCCGTGCCTGCCAGCCATTGAGCCTCGCTCTCGACCCGATAGAGCGCTTGATACCCCGCGTTGACCAAGGTTAGGAATTGGTCGGCACGCTCGCTCCAGGCAGGCGCACCGACAGCGGGAAGGGTGCACAACAGCACCACGAGTATGCCGGCGAACACAGACTGGATGAGCGACTTCATGGAATGAAGCTAGTGCCAAATGAGAACTAGGAAAAGCTCAACCCGAAGTCGTCAACCACCACGTGTCGGCTGCCAAGACAAAGTCGGTGAACGTACGTTCGGCGACTTTGTCTTGGCAGCCGTGGGGGAAAATGGAAGCTGAGTGGCACGCGGCCCCAGGTCCCTATCAGTTGCCAGGCCAAGATGGTTGGGGGCTTTCAGTCCAGCCCCAACCAGCCATAGGGGTCAACCGACCAATGGGGGTCCAACCGATCAAAGGGGTCAGATCTGAATGGCGGTTAGTTAGCGCTTCGAAGAAATGCGGTATTTGGGACCGAAGACGCTGTTTTTGTAGTATCGGTTTCGATGGGAAATTTCGCGAAACGTTCTCCGATGTTTCATCAGGAGCGGATAAGGCTTAGGTCTGCGTTTGACGGCTCTGGGTTCTCGGCGACCCGGCCGTTCGGGAACCTGATCGAGCGCGATGACGCGAAAGAGCTCATCTCTCAGTTCTTTGCGTCGCTTCGCCGAGCGCGCCTGCAGCAACGCTTCACTAAAACGTCGACTCGCCGCGAGACTGCCCGCAAAACTGATCCGATCCAAGTGCACGCTGTGGACCCGTGCGGCTTCGAGCATCAGCCGCCGCACGAAGTTGTGCAGCAAGAAGTGCATGCGAAGCTCCCGCTCCAGGTTCTCCGGTGTCTTGCAGCTCAAATGCTCCATCTGCAGGGTGGTTTTGAGATTGCGAAAGGTCAGTTCCATGGCCCAGCGACGAAAATAGAGTCGGCTCAATGCCGCCGGTGGGTATTTGACGCGGTCGAGTAACGTCGTGACCAGCGTCACCTGCCGGGTACGAAACCCCGGAACATCCATGTGGCAACGCACCAAACGTAAACTCAGCTGTTCCGGCAACCGTTTCCATTCCTTTTTAGAAATAGTCCTGGCTCGCTCTTTAGGTTTGAACCACGTCACCAGACGCTCGTTTTTGCTGAGCCGTTGGCCTCGACGGAAGTCCGCGCGCAGCTTGCCTTTAACCCGGAAGACCACATGCACCTTGCGCATGTGGCACTGGGCCAGAAGTCCCCAGGAGCAGAAGCCTCGGTCTCCCAAAAGAACATGCCCTGCTGGGAGGAAATCCCACAAGGTGTTCAAGAGACCCAGTTCATGAGACCGCCAGGGACCCACGGCCCAAGCGACCAGCATCCCCGTGGCTAGGCTCATCAGCCCCACCACGCGAAGGATCGGAAACCCGCAACCCGGTTTCTGAACGGATTGCTGAGGGAAGGCTTTCTGGTTTTCGGGAGTATCGGCACCCACGACCGTAGTGCCATCAACGACCAGGACAGGGTGACCACACCAGAGGTCTTTCTCCGCCAGAGCATGGTCGGCCTCTCGGACCAGGGCGTTGTGAATCTGCTCAAGCCGCTCAATGGGTAGAGCGCCGCGGGCCTGACAATAGGGGCTAGTCGTATCGGGAGGAGGCCGGTGGCCTACCGAAAGACACAAAGCCTGCGCTTGGCGTATGGCTTCGCGGCAGGAGGCCCCGGCTTGAGCGACTTGCCAACAGAAGGTCCAAAAGACCAGGCGAAAGGGCCATTTCCTCTGACGAGAATGAGCGCCTTCGTCGGCCTGCGAAAGGCATCCAGGCGGAACCCAGGCACCAAAGAGGGCTTCCAGTTGATGAAGAGTTGCGGCCGAGGAGGATCGGAGGGTCTTGAGCTGATCGGCAAAGAGGCCGGAGAAGTGTTGAAAACAGGGAGTCATGCAATAGGACAGCGCACGCGCTGTCCTATTGACAATGATGATATCCTTGCTCCATGTCAACTCACTCAACGTCGGAAAAGTTCCCTGCGGAGTATCAGAAGCTACAGAATCAGCTGGCTCAAACGGGTTGGATTGCACTGGGCAGCCTCTTGGAGCGTGGCCTTCCAGGCCAAGGTGGTCCTCGTTATCAGTGGTCGCGCCGGGTTGGGGCCAAGACGGTGACCGTAGCACTGAGCTTGGAGCAGTTTGAATGGCTCCAGAGAGCGGTAGCCAACCAACGGAAGGTCTGGGAAACGCTCCTCCAAATGCAGCAAATAACCGCCGAATACATGCTCTCAAACCTCCCCAATCCTCCTCGTCGCAAACGTCTCTCCAAAAAACGCTTAGGACTTAACTAACCGCCATTCGGGTCAGATCTAATTATTTGGCAATTGATGCCAAACCCGTCGAGACGACATTTCTGAGAAGTCAGGTGGCGATCTAGGAAAATCATAACCCTTGATAAATGTTGCCATCCGGAAGCGATTGTCTTCACCCTGGATCGCGTTACGGTGCCAGAGGCAACAAGAGTAGGTGTTCGACAACTGGGCACCGCAGAACGAAGAAGGATCGGAAGCGCCGAAATACCTATGAAAGCCCACTTTTCACTCGCTCGACCGCGAGCGGTCCTCGCTCTGATGATGTTATTGCAAGTGGCCTGCACGGCAAAAGCTGCACGCCCCACTCTCCCCACACTCGAGGCGGTCGGATGGGATATCCTCCCGATCCAAGGCCCGCCACCGAACTATGTCGCCTCCCCGACCGCGCTCGCGATCCGACAGTTACTGCCGGAGGATGTTGAGCAAGCCAGCATCCAGATGATTCCGTTCGGGCCGAAACAATTTGCGGTCAAATGGCGTTACACCGAACTGGGCGCCGCACGGATGCTCGCGTTTCGGGAATCTCACGAGGATCAGGAAATGGTGACCAAGATCGGTCGCTTCCAACGTTCCGGTCATATGGGCCGGTTCGTTCCCATGCCTCCATACTTCCACGACTACGCCGAATGGAGACAAGGGTGGCTGAAGCGTCGCACCGACAAGTGGGTCGGCGTCACCGAGCAAGAGGCGCAAATGATCATCGCCGGATTGAAAGCCCGCTAGCAGGCCCTCGAACGCACCGACTCGCCATTGCCTTTCAAGGCGCAGGTTCCTAACCTCCGACATGCAACCTCGGGAACTCACGCTGCGCGGCCTGGTGCTCGGCGCGCTCATCACGACGGTATTCACCGCCGCCAACGTCTATCTAGGTCTCAAAGTCGGCCTGACGTTCGCTTCCTCGATCCCGGCCGCCGTGATCTCGATGGCCATCCTGAGTCGGGTTAGAGATTCCTCCATCTTGGAGAACAACATTGTGCAGACCGTCGCCTCGGCCGCGGGCACGCTCTCCGCCATCATTTTTGTCCTTCCTGGGTTGGTGATCGTCGGCTGGTGGACGGGCTTCCCGTTCTGGCAGTCGTTCCTCATCTGCGTCAGCGGCGGAATTCTGGGGGTGATGTTCACCATCCCATTGCGGCGCGCCCTGGTGACCCACTCGGACCTTCCCTATCCGGAGGGGGTTGCTGCTGCGGAAGTGCTGAAAGTGGGCGCCAGCGCACGCGGCGAAGGCAACACCGATCCGAAAGAGGCTCGCGAGGGATTGATGGCGGTCCTGTTGGGTTCTGCCTCATCCGCAGGGCTGGCCATTCTCGGAGCTACCCAACTGGCCGCCATGGAAATCGGGGGCTTTTTCCGAGTCACAGCCACGGCGGCCTCCGGTTACAGTATCGCCTGGTCATTGGCGCTCTTCGGTGCCGGCCACCTCGTCGGATTGGCCGTCGGCTTGGCGATGTTGACAGGACTGATCATCGCCTGGGGCGCCGCCGTCCCGATCCTCACCCACCTCCACCCCGCGGGAGTCGGAGTCGAGTTCGGAGCCCATGCCCAGGGAATCTGGCGACATCAGGTGCGGTTCATCGGTGCCGGCGCGATCGGGGTGGCCGCGATCTGGACCCTCCTGAAGCTGGCCAAGCCCGTGGTGGGCGGGCTGGTCAGCACCCTCTCGGCATCGCGTCGGACCGCCGTTGCTAATGATCTGGATCGAGACCTCTCGCGGGGCTGGATACTTGCCCTGACCTTGGCCTGCCTGGCGGTGGCAGGCGGGCTGAGCTACACTTTCGCCCGCTCCAGCATCCTGTCCCCTCACGTCGGCCTGCTATCAGCCTTTGCCGTGCCGTTCGTTCTTGTCGTCGGATTCCTCATCGCGGGGGTCTGCGGCTACATGGCCGGCCTGATCGGCGCCTCCAATAGCCCTCTTTCGGGAGTGGGCATCCTGTCGGTGGTTGCCTGCGCATCGCTGCTCGTAGCCCTCTTGCCACCGGTCGTGGAGAACCGGCCCGCGATGATCGCCTTTGCCCTGTTCATCACCGCCATTGTGTTTGCCTGCGCCACCATCTCCAATGACAACCTCCAGGACTTGAAGACAGGCCAGCTGGTCGGGGCGTCTCCCTGGCGTCAGCAGGCAGCCTTGATCGTCGGGGTTGTCGCCGGTGCGGCTGTTATTCCTTGGGTCTTGAATCTGCTGGCCAAAGCCTATGGGTTCGCGGGCGCACCGAATCTTGGCGTCCTGACGCAGCATCCCCTCCCCGCGCCCCAGGCAACGCTGATTTCCGCACTCGCCCAGGGTGTGATCGGCGGTAACCTCGACTGGAACATGATTGGGATCGGCGCGATCGTCGGCGTCTGCTTGGTCGCGCTGGATGCCGCCTTGGGCACAACCAAACGATTCAAACTCCCCCCCCTGGCGGTGGGCATCGGCATTTACCTCCCGATGTCGGCTACCTTCGCCGTGGTTGTCGGCGCGGTCGCTGGCCACTGGTACAACCAGCGAGCCAAACAGGCCGCTTCACCCGAACGGGCCGAACGATTGGGAGCCCTGGTGGCTTCGGGCTTAATCGTTGGGGAGAGCCTGTTTGGCGTGCTCAACGCCGGACTGATCGTCGGACTGTCGAAGGACGCACCGTTGGCACTGGTCGCCGCTTCCTTCAAACCCGCTCCCATTCTGGGGCTACTCGGCTTTAGCGGGTTGGTTGCCCTGCTCTATCTCTGGATGCTGCGGAGGAGTGGTCAGCAACGCGAAGCCTAGGGTCCGACTGCAGGACCAAAACGTGTCTCGCAGATGTAAGGTTCCAGCCACCGGTCCGACTATACTTCAAAAAACAGATGAAAACCTCGGCGGCCTTGCAACCTCCCCAAAGTCATGGAAGCATCCCGTCCAAGTAGAAACTGACATGCCTGAAACTTTCTTAAGTAAGACCACCCAATCGTCCTGCGCCGACGATAACCTGGATCAGGATGGACGAAGATTGGTGGATGCGGCGCTGGCAATTCTAGCCCAAGGGGAGGAGCTGCTGCGCACGCTGCCCCAGGAGCGCTATGTGCAGCGGATTCCCCAGGCCGCCAACGGTTCCATCGGGGCGCATTACCGACATTGCTTGGATCACTTCACCAGCCTGCTCAAAAGCCTCCACCTGTCGGTGGTGGACTATGACCTTCGGGAACGGGATGTCCGAATCGAAACGCAGAAGGAATTGGCGCTGCTCCGAACTCAGGAAATCTGCGCCGCGCTCGATTCCATCCCTCCCCAGCGACTACAGGACCCGGTATGGGCTCGCTGCCAGGTCAGCTACGTTCCCGGGGAATCGCCCGTCACCCGCTCCACATTTAGCCGGGAACTGGTCTACGCCATCGCTCATGCCATCCACCACTATGCCTTGATCTCAATCATGGCACGGCTCATGGAGGCCTCCCTGCCGGATCGCTTCGGAATCGCGCCCTCGACCCTGGCCTACCATCATTCCCAGGAAGCCCGCCAATGACGGCTGCCCCACCGTTTGCGCTTCCACTGGGCTTTCACGAGTGGACGCCCGTGGTCCAGGCGGCAACCCTGGGACTTTTGACATTCGTACAAGAGGACGTGCCCACGGTGGGCGCCGCATTGCTTTCCGCCGCCGGCCACTTGCACTGGCAGACGGGACTTGTGGGGGTTTTTCTGGGCATCTGGATTGGAGACGCCCTGCTCTACTGGCTGGCGCGGGGTGTGGGCCGTCCTCTCCTGCAAAGTGCCTGGGCCAGGAAGTGCCTGGATCCAGCCGCCGTGGCGCGCAGCGAGCAATGGTTCGCCCAACGAGGCACTTGGATCCTGCTGAGCAGCCGCTTCATTCCCGGAACGCGGCTGCCCACCTACCTGGCCGCAGGGTTTCTTCGGCTACCCTTCGGCCGGTTCCTGCTGGTGACTGGAACCGCGGTCGCCGTGTGGACCATTGGCATCTTTATCCTGGCACACACGGTCGGCCCCGATCTCTTGAGTTGGCTAGAACAGCTCGGCTCGCAGCGCGTGTCCATCGTGGCGGGGGCCATCGCGTTGCTGCTCGCGATTCGCGTCGCCATGAAGTTGGCTCAACGCGATGTCCGACGCCGACTCCGCAGCACTCTTCACCGCTGGATGCATTGGGAGTTTTGGCCAGCCTGGCTGTTCTATCTTCCGGTGGTCCTGAACTACCTGCGGCTCGCGATCCGCCATCGCGGTTTCACCGTTCCCACGGCTGCCAACCCGGGCATTTTCTCCGGAGGATTCGTGGGCGAATCCAAGATGGCGACGCTGCGGGACCTGCAGCGAACCTGTCCCGAATTCACTGCCGATGCCTACCTCCTCGCGGGCAGCAACGCCTCTGACCGCCTAGCCTCGCTAGATCAGCTTTGCTCCGAGCACAACCTCAGCCTCCCATTCATTCTCAAGCCCGACATGGGCCAGCGCGGTGCCGGGGTAAAGCTCATCCGCACCCGGGAGCAAGCGATGGACTGCCTGCAACGGACGTCGGCGCCCTTCATCGTTCAGCGTTACGCGCCCGGCCCCGAGGAGGTCGGGGTCTTCTACTATCGCATGCCCGGGGAGAGCCAGGGACACATTCTCGCCATCACCGAAAAACTCTTCCCGTGCGTGACCGGCGATGGCCGGCTCACCGTGGAGGAACTGATCTGGCGGGATGAACGAGCCCGTTTGATTGCCGACACCTACCTCAAGAAGCTGGGGCCTCGGCGCTCCGAGATCCTGGCCCCGGGGCAGTCGCTGAAGCTGGTGGAGGCCGGCAACCACGCCCAAGGTTGCATCTTTCGGAACGGGGCCCATTTGTGGTCGGAGCCTCTCGAACGGCGCATCGACACGATCTCTCAGAGCATCGATGGGTTCTTCATCGGCCGCTACGACATCCGTTACGCCTCTGCCGATGATCTCCGCGCCGGACGGAACTTCAGCATTATCGAGCTGAACGGCGCCTCTTCGGAAGCCACCGTGATCTACGACGCCCGCAATTCGCTCCGCTCGGTGTATCGAACCCTGTTTCGGCAATGGGACCTCGTTTTTTCGATCGGGGCGGCCAATCGACGTCTGGGCACCCCTCCGACGGACCTCGCCACCCTGTGGCACAAGTGGCGCGAAAACGCAGCCCGCGTGGCCACCTACCCCGTGGCAGACTAAGTTACCCGCATGTGCACGGTCACTTTCATCGCTCGCCGCGCAGGCTACGCGCTCGGCATGAACCGCGACGAGCAGCTCACCCGCGCGACGGCGCTGCCTCCCGCCAAACACGACCTGAATAGCCGGACGGCTCTGTTCCCCTGCGAACCGACCGGCGGAACCTGGGTTGGGGTCAATGACGTCGGAATCACCTTCGCCTTGGTCAACTGGTATGCCATCAAAACCGGCATGCCTAGATCGGCCGTGAGCCGGGGCGAAGTGGTGCGACGAACTCTGGCCGTGGATTCCATCGCCGAAGCCGACAGCGTGCTGGCAGCACTGCCGCTCCACCGAATGGGCCCCTTCCGACTGATCGGGATCTTTCCAGCTCGGTGCCGGGTGCTGGAATGGCGCTGGGATCTGAACCGATTAAAGCGACTCAGCCATAGCTGGCAGAGCAAGACCTGGATTTCCTCCGGCTTCGATGAGCCGGGTGCCCAGCGAGTTCGAGGTCGCAGCTTCCATGACGCCCTGCGCCAGAACTCGGCCGGGCAGCTCGATTGGATCCGACGTCTCCATCGCTCGCATCGTCCGGAGCGTGGCCCGTACTCCACCTGCATGCATCGCGATGACGCAGCCACGGTCAGCTTTACCGAAGTCACGGTCCAGAGTCGCAAGGCATGCATGAGATACACCGCAGGTCCTCCCTGCTGCACGCTCCCCACGCCAGCCGTCCATCTAGCCCTGAATCATCACTAGCACTCAGGTGCTATTCCCTCTCGGTCGATTCTCGGATAACAATCTACCACTCTTGAATTCGTTCGCTGTCAATGACAGTGATGCATCCCGACGCCCTGGAGGTGTGGTTAGCACGGTAACCCATCCGATTGTAGGGCTCGACTACGAAAACGGCTGCACTCACGCTCGCGGGAACCAATCACGACGCGTTCACCTCCTACGGGGATGTCGATCCGTGGACGTTCCTCGCGTGCAAGGGGGACCTCATCACACTCACAATCCGCAGCCTCACGGCCACCAACAACTACTATCCCTGGATTCGAGTCTATAGTCCGGAGGGGATTTTGGTGGACGAGACCTCTTCAGCGGGGGTCGCGTCAGCTCAACTGGCTTGGGTGACGACCTCCGCAGGGCAGTTCACGGTTCTGGTCGGTGATGGATCCTATGGGGGACACACCGGGACAGGGCTTTATCGAATCGTGGCGGAAGGTATCCAGACTGGATTGACGCTCTGCCGTCCGGTCATCACGGGTTCAGCTCTGACGGTCGGGGCTGTCGGGGGAACGCCGGCCGGGAGGTATGTGCTGCACACCTCCACCAATGTCACAGGGCCATTCAACCATTGGCGGCCAGTGGTGACTAACCAATTTGATTCCTTCGGACTTATGGACTACCAGGGGGAGTTCGATAAGCTCGAGGCTCAGCGATTCTTCCGGATCGTTCCGCAATAAGCGTTCCGTCGGCAGACCATCGACCACCACCGCAACCGGGTTCATTCCCTTTCCCATTAACAGACCGACAGCCAGCGCCGTTTGTGAGTTCAATGCCAGGCGCCCTCAGTGGATCAACGTTTCACGCGTTTCATCACGGTGGGATGTTCCGGCATTTCCTTGCCATCCATGAAGGCCTTGCAACTCGAGGTGATGGTGTCGGCATCCTGGAAGGTCAGCGTCAACGAGTGCATATGGGACTCCTTCTTCACATTGATGCCACACGATTCATCGAAGGCGAATTTGAAGGTCTTGGCGTCGGCGGACTTCAGCACCATTCCAGGCCGATTGCCGAAGGTGCAATAATGGGTCAAAGCGAGCTTGCCCTTCTTGTCGTAATACATCGTTGTCATCTCGTTGGGAGTTCCCACAAAGACTTTTTCCTCCAGCACACTGCCGCCCGCCAGGAGTCGGTATTCTTGCACCAGTTCAATAGGGCCCTGCCCCATGTCCATCGTTCCCTTCCAGGTGCCGACCAGGGACTTCATGCGTTCAAACTCCGCTGACGCCGGAACAGGTTTGGGCGCATCACCCGCCTGAACAGGTGCTAGCGAAGTGAGGAACAGGCTCGTAACCAAAGCGATCATCTTCAATTTCATGGGTCGTTTTGTCTCGTTATGTTGTTTGCAGGAGCCCGGTCTAACGACCGCGGCTCATCAACATGACGAACGGAGATCCCCTCGGAGGACACATCGAGCCAACAGGTAGGGATCGACCGTGGATTTGGGGGTGTTGGCCGATCCACGCGCAACCCGCGATGGGGACTAGACCAGTCGTCCGGGGACGGGTGTCCGCAACTCGTCACTCGTCACTCGTCCCACCCCACCGATCACCTGGCCGCCTGAGGGTCAGGCGGGAACTCGGCTGCAGCGGCGCTCCATTGCATTCCGGAGTCCATCTCGCTTTGAGCATTGCCCTGGTTGACCGCCCAATCGGATCCGAAGAAGAATGACCCCCCTGGCAGGGGAAACAGAATACGCGAACCATCGGGATAGGTCTCCTCCAGCGACCAGCCAAACAACAATGGCTCGGAGATCGCCACCGGTCCGGTCGGCGCCGGGGCGAGGGCGAAGTCCATCGCCGGTGCATCGCAGGGTTCCACCTTAACCTTGAGTGGGAAATTGTCCACATCACGAATCCCAAAGGTGACGCCCAGGCTGCCGATGTTGGCCGCGGTGTCGAGTCCGAGGATCGCGATGGTCATGCCAGCAGAGTTTGGATCCTGGGTTGGGATGGAATCAGAGCCCAGCCAGGTGATCTTCTCGCTGCTGCTCCTGTCGCAGGGATGTGACTCCACACCGGTGGCTTTCATTTGCACATCCGACACCCGAGCGGCGCTGGCATAGCGCGTAGGACGAATAAATACATTCCCCGGTTCTTTTCGATACTCTCCCACATCCGCCCGAAACACGAGGCTCCACGTGCCGTTGATCTCATGCGGGGTCTTGGGTTCGGTCATCTTATAAGTCGCGTGAACGATCCATCGGCTGATCCGACGGACATTGCTCTTATGACCACGGGCAATCACCTGAACATCGCCCGCCGAGCCGGCGCCCGATTCCGCCAGCGAGCAGATGATCTCGCGATAGTCCCATGAACTGATCGCAGCCGACGTACCACCGATCATCACCTGCTGGTCCGCTGCAGGAGGCTTTCCAAACAAGCCCTTCAAATGCACTTTATTCTCCGATTCGTCGACTAAGCAGTATTCGATCGAGGGTGCAAAAACTCCGAAAGCCTCATCGCCAGCCGCCCCCTGGAAAACAATCTCCGTCGTGGTGGCCAGGCCTTTATCATCGACAGTTGGGTAGCGATGCAATCCGCGCGATCGCAATTCCGTCCACGACTTCTCATAGTCGAAGGGACGCTGCGGAGTGGCTGGTGGAACGAATCGATTCGCGCCCAGCAGGCGGTCGAACAAAAACATGGTCGCGTTCGCCACCGATGCGCCGTCGATATTCTGAGTCCAGCTCGACACCATTTCAGCCCCCACCTCCTGGAAAGCGCTTCGCATTGAAGCCGCCGCAGCTGAACCGCTCTGGCAAGCCGCAATCCAAATGCTGGCGTGATTCTCCTTGGGATACTTCAAATACTTCCTCACCCACGCATCCGTGATTCCAAAACGCCACTGATTGACGGGTACTGTGAGGTTGCCTTGTGAGTCCGGAGTGTAGAAAGCCGCTGCGAGAACGATCCCCAATCGTTTGGCTCGAAACTCTTGTTTGAACTCGGCCACCGAAAAATCAGGGTCAACCTTGTTGAAGTTCACCTGTTTGTCGGTCCAGAGACCAAAAACGGGAACGCTCGAGTGGGAGCCGTCGGGAAGAATGATGGCTTTCCCGGTAGCATCGTACTGAGGGGCTTGGAAGAGACCGCCATGCGTGTTGAAGAAAAACACCGCCTCATTACGAGTGCCTTTCAACGAGGTCAACGCTCCGTTGTCGGAACTTGTGACATAGCCGTTCGAGGCCAACTGCCGAGCCAAGCGTGGACCAGCCAGCGTGAATCCAGCCCCGACCGTCGTGGCGAACCGAGCCAGGTTCTTTCCCGGAGTTTCGGTGCCGGCCAACTGGATCTGGGGGACTTGATCTTCCGGATCGAACGGATCAGGCCGACGATTATTCCAAAAGGCCAAGGGGATCCCATCCTTGGTCAGTGCCCAGATCCCATCGGGAGTCGACCCCGAGCTATTGATGTCGGATCGGCCTCTGAGAAAGGCTAGGATATTGGTCTGCCACTCTTGACGGTTGGTGGCGGGAACCGAGTTTGCGTACGCCGCCAAGGCATCCAATGTAGCTTGGATCGACTCCCCACTCGGGTCCGTCGACGTGTCGCCGGAAGCGACCCGGAAGAACTGTTTCGGCTGCGAGGCCGGAACTTGGGTGGAGGCATTGGTGGTGGCCGACCCAACAGCCAGCCACGGGCCAGCAACGCTCGAGCTCTGCTCCAGCTGGAAGGGAGGAATGCCGCCGCTCCACTCGAGCAACAGCTGCGTTCCCTGCCGCACCGGCGGTTTTAATCGGAGTGCCTCAGGATCCGCGGCCTCCACTTGAACAGCCCAGCCGAACGTCAGCAAACTACCGAGAGCGAGACAGAATGACCCAATCCAGTTTACACGATTTCTCACGCTGATCTTATCGCAGAGAAACGACCCAAGAGCAAGCGTGGGATGGCGGTGATTCGTGGCCCTCTACGGCTTTTCGGCACGCCCCGGAGGGGATTCCAGCTACGCTGGAGGGACCAAAGCGGCAGAGGCCTGCCGGACATTGGAACTATAAACCTCATCGGACCGCTTCGCGGTCAACTCCATATGTCCGCCATTCCTCGCGAAGCGTTTGGAGTGCTGTAGCCCTCTACAGCTTTTCGGCACCCCCGGAGGGGGATCCCCGCTACGCTGGGTGGACCAAAGCGGCAGAGGGCTACCGGACATTGGAACTATAAACCTCATCGGACCGCTTCGCGGTCAACTCCATATGTGCCCCATTCCTCGCGAAGCGTTTGGAGTGGTGTAGCCCTCTACAGCTTTTCAGCACCCCCGGAGGGGGATCCCCGCTACGCTGGAGGGACCAAAGCGGCAGAAGGCTGCTGGAAATTGGAACTATAAGCCTAATCGGACCGCTTCGCGGTCAACTCCATAGAGCCCCCCCCTCCTACGAAGTGCCTGCTAGATATCTTTCCTGCGGAAAAGAGCCGATCCGCTGGTGGTTCCCTTGAAGCTGCCATGAATGGCTCCTACTCCTTATCCGGGGGAACTCCTAAAAACACCGACGGAATCCCATAATTTCGGTGATTCCTATAGATTAGGCACTCCCCCGTACGGATTATTCCTTACGTACGTATGAAATAATCCGTACGGGAGGCCGGCTCCGAAGGATACCTCGTGGAACGCTCATGGATGGGATTCATCCCACGCGTACTCAGATCGCGGTTCCCGTTAGCGGGAGCTGGGTGCGGATCCAGGAAACCACTCGGTGTGCTGATCACCCTGGCGCCCAAAGTAGGTGACCCGCTTGCCACGCAGGAAGGCAAAGTAGCCTTGAACTCCGGCTTCCATCGCACGCCTCGTGAACTCCAGGTACCTCTGCCCGTTTCGCTGGCTATCCAAGATATCTGCTCGCAAGGCGGCTGGATCGAAGACCTCGTGAACTGGAGGCAGTCCTTCGTAGTCGATGGTCGTCACCACGGTCTCCCCGCTGGCGCTGTAAAAGGTTTTCCGCCGCCCGACATAATCGACCTGGTAATACTCCACCCCCGCCTCGACCAGCATTCCCACGATCTCGGGGAAGGGCTTTAATCCCTGCAAGGTGGCAATCGACGCCTGTTCAACGAGTTCAACGTTCATGATGGCTTTGTTTCAATTGTAGCGCCCGTGTGGGGCTTCAATAGGATAGACAATCCGGATAAGTGGTTGTGACAGTCCCGACGTAATTTCTGCGGAGGGGGCGTGTTTCCTCACCCCTCGTGCCTGAAGCCGCAGGCAACCGCGCGCAACCCGGCGTCAATTGCTGTTGAAGCTGGATTGCGTGAGAATCTCCCGCAGCTTTTGGGCCAGATCAGGGCCCGCCAAGAAGGGCTGCGAACGGTAGAGCTCGGCATGCTGACGATCGAGGGAATGCAACTGCTCCATCCCATCCGCAGCCACCTCGCGAACGTTGGCGATGCGATCTTTGGAGAACTGCAGACTTTTAGGATCCAGCCAACCGTTGCGCATAAAGCCGCTCGCCTTGCGGGCGCAGCGGCACGGATTGGCCCGATTCACCAAACCGCACTTGTCGTTCATGAACTGATAGAGATCCTGCCGGGCGCGGCTGAGCAGCTGCCGAAAATTGGCTGGGCTCTCCCCGAGCGCAGCCCCGCCCACCTCGCTGCTTTCCCCCAGGACTTCACCGAGGATGAAGGCGAGGCGCTGACGTCGATCGAGACACATCAACATCGCCGTGATACAGCCGAGCTTTGCCTCCTCCACCAGGAGACTCGTCTCGACTGGCAAGGCACGCTGGTCGGGCAACTCCTCATCCGGCACGCCGTCGAGCGACGCTCCCATGTCGGCGAAAGTCATCTTCTGTTCCTCCATCTCGGATTTACGGACGTTCAAAAGATGGTTCACCGCGATGCGGTAGAGCCACGTGCGAAAGGCAGCCTTACCCTCGAACGTGCTCAGGTTGGTTACGGCTTTGATGAGAATCTCCTGGGTCGCATCCTCCGCGGCCTCGCGTCGCCAAACCATGCGCATGGCAAGGTTGAAAATCCAGGACTGATGGCGTCGCACCAGTCCGTCGAGCGCGTCCAAGTTCCCGCTCCGCGCTTGAGCGAGGAGGGAGTCATCGGATTCAGAGGGCATTTCCATACCACATTAGACCGGAATCTGCGCTTATTGTGACAGTTAGTCCGTAAAGGGGAAAGCTGCGCCTTCCCTGGCAAAGTCTACTCACCTCGCCTCCTGCAGTTCCATTGGTGCTAACGCCCGAGGCCAATACCCCAGCACGAAAATAAATCACACAACATGCTTATCATTAATAACATAAAAATGATCCTTGAAAATCTAAATGACACGCTTTGATTTTCACGTTCACCGAAAAAAGTCCTGCGCATTCTTCGCAACGTAGGCTTCCACGCAGCGCTCAAAAGCCTGACTGCACCTGGATCATTTGCTTTGCCATTGGAGCAATCCGAGTCTAGCGTGAAATGACTACCGTGATAGTATGAGAGATGCGGGGGATCGTGGGTTCAACGGGGCCTACCAGGCTTACGATCCTTGTAGGAGATGACCAATCCCCTACGACCACGCTCGTTTCCGCACGAGTTCATAAACACGGGTAGCGATCCGAGCGGGTGATTTAGGACGAGGAGGATCTAACCATTTCAGTTTATGTCACAAATTCGAATGTCACGCGCGCTTAAGCCAGCTCAAGCACTTGCCGTTTTCCTGATCCACCTTCGGGGACTGCTGGTTGGGGCATCCATTTTCTTGGCGCAAGATGTTCAATCCCATTTACTCAGTGCGGCCGTCGACCGCAGCGCCGAGGAAGCGGCTGATACACCCCTGTCTCTAGGCCTGGAGTCTGTGAAGGATCGTCAGGTGAGGTCGCGGTTGGCGGAGAACCTGGGGAGCGTGGTCTCGCCCGCTCAATCTTCTACTCTGTGTTCTGCTGAACAGTTTCTGGCGGCGTTAACCAACGGTGGTGTGATTAGGTTGGAGTGCGACGTATCGATCAACCTGGCGCAGACCGTGCTGATCTCTCGAGACACCATCATCGATGGAACAGGATACCGAGTGGTAATCAATGGGCAAAATCGCGTGCGGCTGTTCCAAGTGCAACCGGGCGTAACGTTAAGCCTGACCCAGGTAATCCTCACCGGAGGCAATCATGTGGGAAGGCCAGCCACTGAAATCGCCGATGCCGAGCCTGCCTTTGGGGGAGCCATCTTCAACGATGGCGGAACTGTGAACGCCGTGCGCTGCGAGTTCGTAAGGAATCAAGTGTTTGGCGGGTTAGGACTTAGAACCTTTCGAGAGCCTGTCGGGCAGGGATCGGCTGTAGTGAGTGCCAATCATGGCGGGGCAAGTCAAGGAGGCGCGATTTTTAGCCGCGGAGGAGCACTCAGTTTCTCCGAGTGCCGATTCGTCAGTAACACGGCAACGGGGGGCGAAGGTAGTTATGATACGGACTGGCTTTTTGTCTCTTATGGTTCCGGGGGCCCTGCGCGGGGTGCGTCGATGTGCACCATTGACACCTCGCTGAACTTACGAAGTTGCTACTTTGAATCGAATCGAGTGGTGGGAGGAAGTGGGGGGCCTTCCCGAGATGGGCATTTCCCATTTGATGGTATTTCCGGAGCCGCAGAAGGAGGGGCGCTGTATCTCGAGGGCGGCCAGTCGAGAGCAGAAGAGTGTATCTGGCACGGTAATGAGGCGTCCGTACCTTACTCTTCACAAGCTAATCCAAGCGGCATTGCTACGGGCGGGGCTGTCTTCATCCGAAGAGGCTCATTGATGGTCACACGGTGCAAATTGCTATTCAATCAAGCGGAGCGAGGGGGAGGATTTCACAACGAGGGCGATCTGGAAATGATCCGATGCGAGTTGTCTAAGAACCGCGCGCAGGCGAGGTTGCCAAGCCGGCACGGAATGGGTGGTGGGGGATTCAATGGGGGGGTCGCAGTCTTGCGTCAATGTCACTTCAAAGAAAATGAAGCTCAAGGCGCGTTGTCGCACTTTCACAGAATCACTTGGGTTCCTCCTACTGGGCACGGAGCCGGTGGTGGCATCTACAGCGTCAGTTCATTGGTCCTGATCGACAGCACTCTTGAAGGTAACCGCACGTTTGGCGGAGGATTCCCCGACGCTGCCTATTCCGGCGGGGCTCCAGCATTCGGAGGCGGCCTGTACAATTCCGGCTCGTCCTTTGCTACCAATGTGACCTTCTTCAACAACTCAGCGAATGGGAGCGGACATTCCCCAACCTCCGGGGCGGGACTCGGGGGCGGGGTTCAGTCGCCCGGAGGAACTGCTATGGGCGGCGCCGTGTGTAATCTGAATGGATCCCTAGCACTCGTGAATGCGACATTGTTACAGAATGCTGCGCGGGGTGGATTGGGGTATTTCTGGGAGGGGAACAACCTCAAGTGGCCCGATGGCGAGAACCTTGGTGGCGCCCTGTTCAGCACGAATAAGAAGCTGATGCTCCGCAATACCATCGTGGCGGGTAGCCTGTCCGGCACCAACTGCTTTGGGCCGATCGCCGACGACGGCGGAAACCTGAGTTCCGATCAGAGTTACCCGTTCAGTGGAGGGCTCACCGGGGTCGAGCCGAGACTCGGAGCCTTGGGCGACTACGGCGGAGGAATTCCAACACTTCCGCTGTTGCCTGGAAGTCCAGCCAGGGATACTGGACTAAGCACAGCGTGTCCGCCGACTGATCAGCGGGGACAAGGCCGGCCCTTCGGCACTGCCTGTGACATCGGGGCTTTCGAAGACCAGGGAGAGTTCAGCCCGAGCGCACTCCACATTTACCCGATCACTGATTCAAGGATTCGGCTGGTGTACTCGGGGCGATCCGGGGGCCGATACGCCATCCAAACTTCCGATAATTATTTTCAGTGGCAGGCACTGACAGCTCCGATCTTGGTCGGCGACAACGGGCAGTTGGACTTGACCTATCCTGTCGATCCGAGAGTGCCCATCCGGGCCTTTCGGGTGGTAGAGCCGTAAGTTGCCCGTAAGGGAAAGTCTAGAATACAAGCCGGCCCCCGGACAGACTCCTGTGTGGCGATCGGCAAACAATAGTCGATTGCAGGCGTGGGCATAAGCTCGATCGATCCCAAACTGTTCTCAGCGTTACTAGGGGATTGTCGTAAGCCTCGGCATGTGCATAGTCAACACGTCCTTCCCGAGAATTCAATCGAATTAGGCTGCCCGATGCTTCCCTCAAACTCCTCGCTCGCTTTACATTCCGCGGTCCGACGGACGCCGACCTGATCGATGGCTGCATCGGGGAAAGGTCGCCCGTATTCCTAGTTGATGAATAAACGGACCGAAGCGGTGGCCTTACCCCATCTGAGAAGGAGGTTGACGACGGTGGGGTTTTGATTCTATGAGACGCTTGTCTGTCGCGCTCATGCGTGGCCCTCGCTGCCGTACCCTCAACGGCACGGGCCATCCCGGCAACCTCATTCCACCGCTTTCCAGGAAACCTTCGAACGTCGGTGCGTCTCCAGAGTCCAAGCGTTGTGATGACGAATTGGCATTCCTAGTTAGCGGAGAAGTCCTATGAAAGGTGGCCCCTCAACATGGCGAGAACGACAGCCTCGCCTGATCCTTTTAATCACATCCTCCGCAGCTTCAAGTCGCCAAACATGCCCCACGAAAACCATCGAAGATCTGAGCCGGGTCGGCGAGCTTGCCTAGGGTGGTGTCGCACATACGGCTGAAACTCCCGAGTTGGCAGGGAACAACCGCCGGACTATACTGCCCAAAGTGCACCACGAACTACATGATGAGGTCGGCTTGGAAATCGCGAAGCGCGTGGTTGTGCAGCTTCGCAGCAACCCCGATCTCCTCAACTTCGCTCGGACCAACGTAAAAGCCTGGAGGCAGCGAAACACCGATGCTCCGGCCCTCCTGGCGTGCTATAAGGAGTGGGAAGAACTACTGAACAAACCCATGGAGATCATTTGCTCCAACTTGTGCTCGGAGACGGAAGAAGGCTGTCGTTTGCGACAGAATTCACCTTTCGCAGGACTGCTCCCCCCTCAGGAAATCTGGGATATCAAACGAACGACCCGGGCAAGATATGCGAAGAGCGCAGCTTGAGCACGTCATCCGAGCAGCCTCTGGAATCACGGGAGCCACAGAGTTGGTCATTATCGGCAGCCAGGCGATACTTGGACACTTTCCAAGCCCCCCCGATTCGCTCTGTGTCTCGATGGAAGCGGATGTGTTTACATTCCGCGATCCGGCAGATGCCGACCTGATCGATGGCTGCATCGGGGAGGGATCCCCCTTTCACCAAACGTTCGGCTACTACGCCCACGGCGTTTCGGAGGAGACAGCCATACTACCCGAATGTTGGAAGCAGCGCCTCGTGCGCCTGCAGAACGAGAATACCGGCACAGGCGTCGGCCTCTGTCTGGAGATGCATGACCTCACCGTCGCGAAGCTCATGGCCGGTAGGGAGAAAGATTTCGACTTTGTTGCGGAACTCCTACGTCACCGTCTGGTGAAGCCAGAGATCATCCTCCAGCGGCTGGAAGCGACCTCGGTCGATGATGCTCGCCGCAGCCTATGTCGAGATCGGCTCAAGAGGCTATCGGTGGTAGGAGAACGCAGCAAAGAATGACGCTACATGCATGAGGCCATGGGATGCTCGTGATCTTCTCAACTCGGCTCCTACAGGAACGTTGACAGGTGGGGTGCGGAACCGAAGGCCAATCAGAAGGCTGGCTTCCTCCTTCGCTCAAAGCCGCCACCTACGCCGAGGCTACGGCGGACAAGATGGAGGACGCGGACTCGAAGGGTTTACATGAGCCGAAGGCCAATCAGAAGGCTGGCTTGCCAAGCCGTAGCTACAGGGGATGTTCGTCGAAGCCCGTCTTCGCTTGAAAGCTTCCGCCGTCGCCGGAGGCTATGGCGGGACGAGCCTCCGTGGCAGCCTTGCTTTGGCTCCGCAAAGCGAAGGGTTTTATATGAGCCGAAGGCCAAACTAGAAGGCTGGCTTGCCAAGCCGTAGCTACAGGGGATGTTCGTCGAAGCCCGTCTTCGCTTGAAAGCTACGACGTGGCAGCCTTGCTTATGCTCCGCAAAGCGAAGGCTGGTGCATTCGACAGGATTTGAACCTGTAACCTTCTGATCCGAAGTCAGAAGCTCTATCCAGTTGAGCTACGAATGCTTCCCAGAAAACGAAATTGATCGCTTGGCGAGCTTTGCAGCCCAACCAAGCACGCGAAGACTACAACGAACCTTCTCCAGACTGCAATAGGCAAGACACAGGGGATTTTGGATTTTAGATTTTGGATTTTAGATTGCTCTGAGGCGGACCAGGGAACGTCCGACACGGACGTTGCTACAAAGAAGCCAATTTCAGGGGGACCTCGGGCGAAAGCAACTAACGCTTGATGCCAGCACGTACAATGGAGTTTGCCGAAACCTCCACGGTGGTCTGACGACCGAGAAAATCCAGCAGGACCGTCACCCGCTCCCGACCTGGCATCACCCGGTTGACCACCGCTTCCAACCCGTGAAACGTCCCGCCCGCAATCGTGACCGTCTCCCCCTCACGGATTCTCTCACCCAAATCATGAATCTCTTCGTTCCCGACCAATCGACGTAACTCCTCAATCACCGCCTCAGGAATCGTCGGCCAACGATTGCCAAAATGGACGATGCCGCTAACCCCGTTGGAGTAATGAATCCGATTGAGTGACGTCTTCCAGTCGAACTTCGCGAAAAGATAATTCGGAAAGAGAGCCTCGGTAACCCAAATAGGACCCTGACGGGTCGCCCGAGCATAACGCACTCGAGGGTTCAAAACCTCAATCTGCTCATATCGCCTAAGATGCGTAGCCGCAATATGTTCGTGCTTGGGCTGAGTACGCAAACAAAACCAGGCCGTCCCCTCGGGAACCTCTTCTGCCACCACGGGCATCTTGTCCTGTGTTTGCGACACAGGTGGAAATTAATGCCCCGGGGCCACAAGGCAACGATCAAATGAAGGTAAGATGAAGGGGGCGAAGACCTGGAACCCAAGGACTCCTTCGCCTTACCTCGTCACGTAGAGCACGACTTGAATCTCACCCGGAAAAGATTTAATACCGGATCCGCCCGGGTCACCACTTTTTGATGGTCCCCGTCACCGCAAGCTGCCTCAATTACGCTCGACATGTCCGCCGTCGCTCCAGTCGATGCCCCTGCCCTGCCCCGCTCCCTGCTGGACTTGTCGTTTGGTCAACTGCAGCAGGTGCTGGTGGCCGGCGGGCTGTCGCCCGCGCATACGCGTCCACTCTGGCGCCGGATTCACCGCGACTTGGAGCGAACTCTGATGGGGCAAGCCGATTTCTCTCCGCCGTTGGAACGGTGGGTGGCGAAAAACCTCGGAGACCAACCTCGCTTCCTCATCGATGCCCCCACCCAGGTCGCCGATATCTCCAGCAGCGACGGGCTGACACGCAAATTCCTGCTCCGCCTGGACGACGAGCAAACCATCGAGACGGTGGTCATGGGTTTCAAGGGTCGCCACACCGCCTGCGTCAGCACTCAGGCAGGGTGCGCCATGGGCTGCGTCTTCTGTGCGACCGGTCAAATGGGTTTCGTCCGCCATCTTCGCGCGGGCGAAATTGTCGCCCAGGTGCGACATGCCCAGCGCGCACTCCGGGCGGCCGGACAGGAAGACCTCCGCAACCTCGTGCTGATGGGCATGGGCGAACCCCTGCACAATTACGACGCCGTCATGGCGGCGCTGGAAATCATCCGCGATCCGGGAGGCCTCAACATCGGACCCAGCCGCATCACTCTCAGCACGGTGGGAGTGGTGCCCGGGATTCATCGACTGGCGCAGGAACAGCAGCCTTATCACCTCGCTGTCAGCCTGCATGGATCCACCGATGAGGAGAGGTCTGCGCTCGTCCCCGCTGGCCGACGGTGGCCACTGGGCGAATTGATGGCGGCCTGCCACCGTTATTGTGCCCAAACTGGTCGGCGGATTTTTTTCGAGTGGACCTTAATCGCCGGCACCAATGATTCGCCCGCACACGCCGAGCGACTGGCGGCCCTGCTATCCGGGCTGGACGCTCATGTGAATTTAATCCCGCTCAACCCCACCGAAGGTTACCCAGGAATCGCCAGTGCTTCGGATGCGGCGAAAGCCTTCCAGAAGACACTTCAAACGGCCGGCATCCCCAGTACGGTTCGGCAACGTCGCGGCATCGATGTCGTGGCCGGCTGCGGCCAACTGCGGGCCAGTTCTTAGTGTAGGAGTCGACGAAAGAAGGCTTCGGCGGCCGACGATGGCCTCACACTAAGGCACAAAGCTCGCCAAGCTCCCGAACCGATCCTTCCTCCGTGTGGTCTACGTTGTCCGCGAGCAACAACCTCAGTTTTCCTTCCCTCCAAGAGCTTTGTGGCTTCGTGGCTTTGTGTGATAAATTCGGCCGTTGCCTTCGGGCAGACACCCCGACCAAAGCGCGAGGCAGGCTGGTCCGCGCTGCCAGGCGAACGAGTACGTCAACGTCGCCAGGGGGTCTTCACGCGATAGAAGCGATTCGTGCTTGAACCTAGATCAACCCAGCGCTCCACGCGACTGCTGGGAACGGCCGGATAATCCGCCACCCGCGTCCACACCGGCTGCTCAAGATCTTCCGCCGCCTCGAGTGTGTATGTCCGGTTGCCCAGGGCCAGGAACTCAAACGACACCCCACCCTGCCCCGCAAGGCTGGCCTGAAGCTTGAGCACGCTACGAGGATCGGTCGGATCGGTTCCCGCAATGAATTCCGCCAGATTGGACATCCGATCCTCGTCACGATCCAATCCTGCATCCTGAGCCGACGCCGGATCGAGCTGCCACTGGGATTCCCAGGAGTCAGGCAGGCCGTCCTTGTCAGTATCACCCAACAAGGCCACGGTGGCGGTCTTGCTGGTGATGACCGTTCTCCGAGCCAGATTGCTCACCGTGACGCTGAAGTTAGTAAGGGAGCCCTGGATGTTCGTCGCCGTCATGAAGGACACGCGCTGATGCAGGGTCATGACCCCGCCGGGAAGCTCGAGATTTCCGCGTCTCCATCGATAGGTGATCGGCAAAGTCGCGGTGTTGGTAATCACCACGCTGAAGGTCGCCGAACCGCCCGCAACGCTGACGGTGCTAAGCGGGTCCTGCACAATCACAGGATCGATCAACATCCGAAGGGAGGCCGATTCGCTGTAGATGGTGGCAACCGAATCGGTGATCTTGACCCGATAGAGGCCTTCATCGTCCAGATCGACGGCGTTGAGCGCGAGCGTCGCACCATTCGCTCCAAGTAGATCCACTTCATTGCGCTGCCACTGATAGCGAATCGCGGTGGTGCTGTCGGCCGTGACCGAAAAGACCACATTGCTACCCGGTCGAGCCAGAATGCTCTGCGGATGGAACACAACCCGCGCCGGCAGAAGAACGCTCAGTCGTGCCGAGGCGCTGACCACCGATCCGAATCGATCGACCACATCCACGGAATACCGCCCCTCCTGCGCCTGGCTGACGGCCGCCCATTGCAACACTCGCTGTGTAGCACCAGGGATCCGCTCGCCTTCGAACTTCCATTGATATTGAACGGGCTCCTCGGCCATCACGACCACCGAGAATGAGGCGTCCTGACCCGCGATGGCGACGACATCCTCCGGCTGGGTCACCACGCTGGGTCCGCTCCCGGAACCAGGAACATAGGCTTGGCCGGGCGATGGCAAGGCAGCGCGCCAGTGGGTCGGCTCGCTCCCATAACCTCCGGTATCCGTCCGATGCAACGAGGCACCAGACCCATCCGCCGCCCCCGGCCAGGGAGCGCGGTCGTTATACCGAACCTGATCCATGGCAATGTAGGGAACGCCACCCGATGTTGGTGTGCCAGGCGCTTGCAGTTCGAGTTGCTCGCCGCTCTGCTGCAAACTTCCCGCATAGGGCCCCAGTATCAACACGTTCTCGGGAAGGCCATGCCGCGCACGGAATCGCACGGGCTCGTCCCTGACGAGGAGCACCGTCTGCGCTGGCTGGATCCGAAGCCCGGCCGGGAACACAAACGTTAGACCCGCGACGCGCCATCGGTTGGTCGGGAACACAGGATCGAACAGATCCATAGCCGTCAGACCACGATGGTAGATCTCCACATATTCATCCTCCGGAAACCGTGGATGGTAGGAGATCTCGCTAAACACCAGTGAACCAACCGCCGGTCCCGAGTTGGTGGCCCCCAAAGTAATCCGAGTCTGAGGAGGGAAGGACTCCTCGCCCGCGCTGTTCACATGCCGCCCCAATGATACCCCGTCGGAGGAGCCTCCGAAGCTCCATCCGTGCGAGTATCCAGTCAGGTCCCCGTTCGCCGCTCCGGAGAACAAATAAATTTCCTCGCCGAGGGAACTGAGGCCAAAGCTCGGATCGGAACCCGGCTGCGGATTAAACTGGGGCTCCCGCACGGTCAGAAAGCCTCCCGGTGAGAGCACCGAGCCCACCGGCAAACGGAACTTTTGAGGGTCGCTCGGATCATCCGTAAGCCACCATCCCGTGAGGTCGACGGACAACGACGTGGGGTTGTGCAGTTCAATCGCATCGCTGCCCGCCGTCGGCGAGGCGGCCTGGATCTCCGAAATCACGACCGGCACGATCGTGCTGGGTGGATCCTGCTGCCCGGGTGATCCCCCAGGCTGGGAACTGGCGCGATAGGTGCCCAGCACGGGATCCGACAACACGAGGGAGAAACCAAACCCATCGGCCGCAACCGGCCAGGGGGCGCGGTCGCGGTAGCTGATAGATCCCAGAACCACTCCCTGGGGGTGGATCCATTCAATCGTCTCGCCACCGTTGTCCAGTTTACCCTGATAAACTCCATGGACGATCACACCCGGGTAACGCCGTTCGAAAGCAACCCGATCTCGCACCAACAACCAGGATTTGCCCGGGTCGAGCCTCGAGCCGTTGGTAAAGGTGTAATCGATGCCACTCAAGCTGATCCCCGTCAGATCCAAGGTGCGGGTTCCGATATTCTGGAACTCCAAGAACTCATAGGCATCCTCGTCCAACTCACCCGGAGCCGAAGGATGATACATCAGCTCGGAAACCACCAAACTTTCGCGGATACCACCCAGCACGTCGGCCGGCGTCGGGATGAACTCCACCGGAGCCGACCACCGGCTCCACCGTCCCGTCGTGTCCTTGTGCTGAACCCGCGCTCGATAGCGCTGGCCGGCTTTCAGGTAGGCGCCCGGAATCAGGATGTCGGCCTTGAACGGGGTCAACTCGCCTGATTCCCAAATCGCATCCCATTCCAACCGGAGTTGAGCGGGATCGGAAATGGGTTGGTTGGTGGTCAGAACCTCGGCTACCCGCCAACGCAGGGCGGCAAACGTATTGGCACCTTGAGGATCCGCAAATGCGGAGGAACGGAAGAGAAGAGCATTGAGTGGATACCCGGCCGGGCCCACGAAGCTGAGCGTGGGCTGCACGGGAATCGCCGCATCCCGAGCGACGGTTTCCAGGTAAGCCGCCTGCCCCCCGCTGGCCACATCGCCCCCCGGCCAGGATCCCCCCACAAACGCGAAGCGCTTGAGATCGGCCACATAGGCGTCCAGTCCCCCGGACAATCCAGGCCCAGCGGCAGGTAACGATCGATAGGCGGCCTGGGAGAGAGCCCGCGGATTGTTGGCCGTCGGCGCGTTGGACCAGCGTTGAAGATCCGCCGGAACGAACGCCCGAATATCACCGGCCAGCGCATCGATGATGGGCATCAACTGATCGGGTTGAAACAGGAGGTCACGCATCTCACGCACCACGTTCTGATATTCCACAACCAGTTCCGGCTTGCGGCTTCCCCCGCCCTCCACAGCAAAGATCCCGTTATATGGGCCATCGTAGCCGGAGTTCCAAGTGGGTCCCCAGGTGGAGTCGGTGTCCCAAGGCAGGGTCCAAAGCCGTCCCAGGAAGTTGTTCTCCGGTGTGTAGATGGGCTCGAAATACCACGCCGCATTCTTGTTGGCGGTGGGCCAGTAGTCGTAGTGCCGGATGCCCTCGGCTACGGCGTGGTAACGGAACCAATTCGAATAATTGACATGGGCCAACAGCCAACTGCTGCTCTGGGTGGCGTTGAGCCGTTGCTGGATGTTGAAGGCATCAGCTGAGTTGGTGACGGCGAACGGGGCTTGATACCGCTCCTGTCGCTGCTGGTCGACCAGCACGTCATCGCTGCGGGGCGCGTTGATCAGCTTATAGAGATTTCCCTTGGGCAGATCGTGAGTCTCCAAGAAGCGCACATCGTAGTTTTCCTGCGCCCAGGAGAGCCCCCAAAAGTCGCCGCGATAGGCATCGGGGCTTTCGTCGGCTCCCTGAACCACTCGAAAGTGAAAGTAGTGCGCAAGCGGAGCGGGCACCCCGACCTTGTTCCACAGGAAATAATTGACGATCTCGTTGAGCGCCCAGGTCAGGGTCTGACGATTGCTCGATCCCTTTCCGGTGGTCAGCGAGGACCACTTGGTGGGATATTTGTTTCCGCTGCGGTCGCGCGCCTGGAAATGTCGGCCCTGATTGAACTTGAAGCGCATATTTCGCTTTCCCTCCTGATAGCGTCCGTTCGCCCCACGCAGACGATAGCGCACGTGATCATACACCTCCCCGTCATAGACGATCGCCCCTGGCCAGTTGAACGCATAGCGGGCCTCATTCGCGACCGACCCACTGAATTGCTCGATCTGCGGCAGACCGTCGTAGCCATTGCAATCCAGCAAGTCTTTGGGCCGGGTGATGAGAAAATAGACGGGGAGTGAGGTTAGATCGGCACTTGCGGTTCCGAAGTAGTCCGGGACGCCGTCGTAGACAAAATAGGCAAAATTCAACGACTCATCGTCTTCGAAGGGGGAGCGACGGGAGGCGCCGAAAGTGTCCGCAGCGGTGATCCGATAGCGCACCAAAGTACGGTTCGCTTGAGGCGGAAGCACGGCAGTGTAAATGTCATCGCCCGCCACCTCGTCACCCAGAAGCCCATTGTCCACCATCACCACCGAGACCCAATTCGATTCATAAGCCGGATTCGGCAGAGGGGGTCGCAGTGGATTGCTGTTCAGGGCGGAGATGCTGTACGGCAGAATCGAAGGAATGAAGTTGCCCGGCGACACGACCTGATACTCCAAGGTGACCGAGGCCACCCCTTCCGGATCGGTGACCTTGACGGTGATGGCCACGGCATTGGTGGAAGCGGGAGTCTGCGGACTATGGTTCACCTGACGTTGCTGAGGCGGGGCATTGAGAGTGAAGGTGCGATTGGTTCGTCCCGGGGAAGGCAACGACGGTGAAAGCGAGGTGGCCCAGGAACCGCCCAGATTGTTATCGATGGTCGGATTTACCAATTCCATCGATCCGCCATTGCCATTGGCTCCAATCGGCCAGGGAAACTCGCTGCGAAATTCGACCCGATCCATCGTGGCACCCTTCGCATCGCGCAAGGTTAGATCCTCGCCCTCGTTGTTAAGCACGCCCTCCCAAGGCCCCACGGCCGAGATGGAATACACCCGCTGCAAAGTGGCTGGATCTTGGGCCACCACCAGAAAGCCACGCGGCTGGATAACCGCCCCCGCGGGAAACAGGTAGTCGATTCCGCCCTCCAGCCGCCACCCCGACAGATCCAGCGCCGTTTCGCGCGGATTGTAGAGTTCAACGAACTCCTCCCGCACGGTGTTGTTCACCCCGTTGTAGTGAATTTCATTGATGACCACGCGCGAGGAGTCGAGCGCGACCTGGAACACCAACACCTGGTCCAAGGTGAGCGCTGCGCTGTCAGTGGTGCGCACGCGGATCGACAACGAGGGGGAAGTGCCTGCGGTGAGGGGTGCCGCGAGGGCAAGTCGGTTCCCGCTCAGTAGAAAGAAGCCGTTGTCGCGCGATCCTTCGCCCCCGACCAGGGCGTAGGAATGGGTATCCAGCGGATTGGCATCCACCGTCCGCAAGGCCGCAGCAAACGCGCCCACGGCCGCGGGATACAGCAGATTGGTCGAGCTGAGCACGATGCGGCTGGGGCTGGTCGGAAGTGGGTCCACCCGAATCGCGACCGTCGCGGGAGCCGAGGTCTGCGAGCCGTCGCTCACAGTAAAGGTAAACTCATCGTTGCCCGCGAAGTCCGGACTCGGATGGTAGGTGAGCACGGGAGGTACACCGGACAGCGTGCCATGGCCCGGAGGCCGCTCCAGCGCATAACTCAGGGTTCCACCATTGGGATCACTGCCGGAGAGTTGAATGTCCCGGGGGCTGTTCCGAATGGTCGCCACCGACTGCGGAAACGCCGTCGGGATCCCGGGATCGACAAACACGGTGACTGAGGCCGTCCGAACGCCGAAGGCGTTGGTCGCGGAAAGCAGGTAGGTGGTGGTTTGCGTCGGCGTCACTACCCTGCTCCCCTCGGCCCCAAGGATCGCACCGTCGCCGGGGTCGAGTCCCAGGCTGGTAAAGTTGGTCACCGCCCACGTGAGTCTCACCGAATCGCCCACGTAAATCGTGTTCGTGGAAGCGGTAAAGAGTCGAATGCCGGGCAGATTGGCATCCAGGTGAGCGGACTTCAGCTCGCGAATGACATTGGTCGCCTCAGCGGGATTCAAGGAGGAGCCATAGAATCGAACCTCTGCTAAATCTCCCACGAAGCGCCGTCCCAGCGCGGCGTCGCTGGTATGGATGGCCCCCAACGAGAATCCTCCCGAGTTCCGAGCCAACACCGACAACCCGGTGGTCCTTCGGGCCACCGGACGGTCCTCCAGATACAGCGCCTGGGCTCCACCGCCCCAAGTGATGACCGCGATGTGATAATTACTATCGACCAAGGAATTTCCGGTGACAGTCGTAGTGACATCCGGCTGTCCGGATCCAAAGGCGAGTCGACCACGTTCGTCGATGACCAGCCCCCAGTCCGCCGTGATGCCTCCCTGTTCGGCATCGACGATGCCCGACTTTCCGTACCAATGCGTGCTGGTGTTGGTCCCGACGGCCGAGGCCTTGAAAACCAAGGCGATGGAGAAAGCCTTCAACCCCGCCACCGGGCTGCTATCCACCGTCATCCAATGTCGATCGAAGCGGAGCACCGAACTTCCTCCGGGGGTGGCCCCTTTTCGCAGAATCGGTTGCGCTCCGGAGACGGCCAGAGCATTTCGGTTGGCCGAACTAGTCCAGGTGCCGATGGCATCCCCTTCGTCGAAATTGTTCAGGTCGTCCGCGCGCCAGGCATCCAGCAACTGTCCCTGACTAGAAGTGGCGAGCAGCGCCGTGAAAACCAGGAGCAATCCGAGGGAAACCACCGGTTGGGAAGAACTGCGGGTTACAAAGTTCATGGGAATATCATTACTGAAACAAAAATCATTGGATAGGGCAACCTTGTTCGCGGCATCCTCGACCTGTGTTTAGCCCCCCGCAGAGACGCTCAGATCTCACCCGCTGTCAGCCCCCCCTTCGGCTCCCAGCCGAAAATCAGAATTGATGTGCAGCCCAACCTGAGCTGAACTCTCCCCATGCCCACGACCACCACCACTAAACCTCTCCCCCACAGCGAACTTCTCGAGCTGAAACGGTGGAACACCCCCACCGTCTACAATGGGTGGGAGCAATTGACGTCGCATGATCGGTCGCGCGCTGGATTCAATTTGGAAGAGACCCGCGACTTCATGCCGCAAATGGGGCCCATGGTGGGGTATGCTGTCACCCTGAAGGTCGAGCTTAGCAATCCGGGCCACCCCAAAACCCACCCAAACGCGTGGGTCGACTACTACCTCTACATTGCCAACCAGCCCGGCCCAAAAATCGTGGTGGTCCAGGATCTGGACAAACCCCGAGTCGTCGGTTCTTTTTGGGGCGAGGTGACCAGCAACACGCATCGGGCGCTGGGCTGCGTGGGGACCATCACCGATGGCGCAATCCGCGATCTGGACGAGATGACCAACGCTGGCTTTAAAGCGCTCGCCCGCCGGCTGGCCGTGGGACACGCCTATGCCTGCCCGTATATCTGGGGAGAACCGGTGGAGGTCTTCGGCCAGAGGATCCAGCCCGGCCAGCTTATCCATGCCGACAAGCACGGTTTCCTGGCGATCCCACCGGGCGAGGAAAAGCATCTGCTCCGAGCCGCGCGGTTCATGGACTCCAATGAATGCCGGACCGTCATAGCCGCGGCGCGGAACACGAGCGGCCTGTCCCCGGACCAAATGATCACTCAGATCGCGGCCGCTGGAAAAGCTTTCCGCGAGAACACCCAGGTCGAGTTCAGTCGCACCGGCGAGTGGTGAAGGGCGGACGTGCATCGGCAACCCCTCCAAGCCAAAAAACGATCGGCCGGATTTACACCGCAGTGACGGGAAGAGCGCAGAGAAAAAAGGGATGCAGCAAGACGAACCGCTCTCTGGAGTGCGCGTGGCATGCCCTCATCTTCACCTCCTAGAACCCGCAGGGTTCAAAGAAATTAGCCGGGGGTCGAGCGCAGCGACACCCCCGGTCTGGAATCCCCATATTTTACAGCACCCTGAAAGGCGTGCCACCCGGCGACAAATGGACTGACGAACGGTTCAGGTTCCTTGATTACGGGTGACACAAGCCTGAAAAACCGGGTGGCATCGCTGCGCGATGCTCCGTGTTTTTAACGGTTCCGGGGGTGACAGCACCCCCGTATAGCCTAACCGGAGTTATTCACCGGCTGCGGGAGGGCTCCCTGCAGAGCCCTCCACAGCAGACGGTAAATAACTCCGTCGAAAATCATCATTTTGATCTATTTTGGTCTGGATGCCGTACGGACATCACC